>CADBCX010000036.1 GCA_902793245.1 uncultured Eubacteriales bacterium
GGCCTTGTTTCCCGCCTGACGGATCAGAAGGGCCTGGACCTTGTGAACGCGGTCTTCGAGCAGATGATGGACAGCAACACCCAGATGGTGGTTCTCGGCACCGGCGACCCGCGGTATGAGAACGCTTTCCGGTATTATGAGGGAATATACAAGGGCAGCGTATGCGCCTATATCTCCTATAATGAAAAGCTGGCTCACCTGATCTATGCCGGCGCGGACGCCTTCCTGGTACCCAGCCTGTTCGAGCCCTGCGGCCTGACCCAGCTGATCGCCATGCGCTACGGCACCGTGCCCATCGTCCGGGAGACCGGCGGCCTGAAAGACACTGTTCTGCCCTTCTGCGGGGAAAAGGCCGAGGGCAACGGCTTCACCTTCGATCAGTATGACGCGAACCTTCTGCTGGGCGCGGTGAACGACGCGAAGACCGTGTATTTCACTGACCGTTCCGCCTGGGACGAGATGGTGAAGCGCAACATGCGCAAGGATGTTTCCTGGGTCAGCAGCGCGGACAAATACCTGGCGCTGTATGACGAACTCATGCAATGATTGATTTGAGGAATCGGTTACAATCAAGAAGAATTCTGTGCATAACAATGTGACTGAAAAAGGGCTTGTCTCAAAACGTCAAAAAAGAAAGAGGACGTGCGAGGCAGGCCCTTTTGCTATGCAAAGGGAAATAATATTCAGCGTCCGGGAGAAAAGGAGCCATTCGGCTTTGACTTTTTCCTTGCCGCGGAGAAGGAAACGGCGGAAGTCCGGGTCTTCCTTGATGCAGGCGAACGTGCCTTCGGCCTGGACACCATGACCGTTACCCATGGGGTGGCGTCGAAAGAACCACTCCGATTTTTTATCATCTACTTCTTCCATGGCACTAACGAAACCCAGGACAGCTTCATCGGCGACGAGCTGGTGAAGAATGCCATCGACAACATGATCGACATGGGCATCTGCGAGCCCTTCCTCATGGTTTGCCCCACCTACTATTACGACTATGAAAACCGTTCCACCAATCACGCCGTATTTGTGGACGAGGTGCGCAACGACCTGATGCCCGCCGCCGAAGCCAAGTACAGCACCTACGCTCCCACCGCCGATGACGCTGGCTTTACCGCTTCCCGCGAACACCGCGCCTTCTCCGGCTACAGCCAGGGCAGCGGCGTTTGCTGGACGGTTTCTTACCGGATGCTGGATTGGGCCAAGTGGTTTGTGCCGATGAGCTTCAGCACCCCGGATTACCTGCCCAACCTGAAAAAAGCCATGGAAACCTATGGCAAGTCCGGCACGGATATTTTCTTCTATATCTGCACCGGCGGCAAGCGCGACCTGGCTTACGAAGGCACTGTTGCCCTGGCAAATGCCATGATCGCTGATGAAGCGTTCAGCTATGGCACCAATCCCGCCGAAAACAACTGCTACGCCGCCATCTCCAAGGAAATCCACCAGACCTTGAAAGGCCGCTTCAACCTCTACAACGTGTTCCAGGATGTGCTGTTCAAGTAATCATGCCATTCAGGGGCTGCTGCAGTTTTTGCTTCTGCAGCAGCCCTTTTCGGATAGGAAGATCCGTGGAAGAACAGTGATCTCCTCGGTTTTTTTATTATTTGGGCTTTGAATATCCATTGCTGGCCTTACGGTTTTCCTGTATAATGGAAATGGGGGTTTTCTGCCTGAAATATAATTGGATGTGATTTTTGACCTCTTATACCGGAGGAATAGAACTGCTGCCTTATGGACAGGCGGAGGAACGATTCAACAAGAGAAGCACAAAAACATCCTTGATGCCGCTGTTGAATTTCTATACCGAAACCATTTGATAAAGGATGCGTTGACATGCTGACAATCACGAGGAAACAGGCAAGGCAGTTTATCCTCAGAAAGCAGGGCCTGATCGGCAAGCATCGTTTTTCGGGGAAGGACGGCGCATACCAGTATGTCAGGCAGGCGGGCTGCATCCAGTATGATCCGGTTGACGTATGCGGGAAGAACGCCGAGCTGACCTTGCAGTCCCGCGTGAAGGGATTCAGCAAAACGATGCTCTCCGACTTGCTTTACAAAGACCGCCTCCTGGTGGACTACAGCGATAAAGAACTTGCTGTCTGGCCGCGTGAGGATTGGCCGTATTTCTCCGGTTACCGCGAACGAAGCAGGGCGCACGGCGCGTCCTTCGCGGGAATGCCTGCGCTGGAAGAACAGGCGATTGCCTATATCCGAACCCATGGCCCGGTCAGCAGCGATACCCTTCCCATGGAAGGAAATATTTTCTGGCATTCTTCCATGCACTGGAGCGGAAACTGGCATGGGCAGTCCAAGGCTGCCCGATCGGTATTGGAACAGCTGTATACGGACGGCGTGCTGGTTATCCACCATAAAAGCGGCTCAAGAAAGCTTTATGATCTGGCTGACAGGTATTTCAGCCGGGAGCTTCTGGAAGCGGCGAATCCCTGCCGGGACGAGGCCTCCTTTCTGCAATGGCGTGTCAAAAGACGGATCGGGGCAATCGGATTGCTGTGGAACCGGCGGTCGGATGCGTGGCTGGGCATCAGCATGAACAATGACCAGCGGAATCTGGCGTTTACATCGTTAGAGAAGGATGGACGCATCACTTCCGTACAGGTTGAAGACATTCGTTCCCCCTTCTACATGCTGGCGGAAGATATGCCGCTTATGCAGGCCGTGATCGCTGACGCCGCGGACTGCAAAGCGCGCCTGGAATTCCTTGCTCCGCTGGATCCAATGCTGTGGGACAGGAAGCTGATCGAGGCCATCTGGCATTATCAGTATTCGTGGGAGATTTACACCCCGGCAGAAAAACGGAAATACGGGTATTACGTTCTGCCGATGCTCTATGGCGATCAATTTGTGGGGAGAATTGAGGCCGCGGCAGAGAGGAAAACCGGAACGCTTGTCATCAAGAACGTGTGGTATGAAGACGGCGTCCGACAGACGAAGAAATTAACCCACGCCATGGAAAACACAGCCAGGCGGCTGGCGCGGTTCAACGATTGCAGCCAGGTTGCGTATTGTATATAGCGTCAAAAGCCTGAATGTGCTGCTTCTATTTAGACGCCATAGAAAGAGGCAATGCGGATGAAAAGGAAACTGGCATCATTTGTCGTTGTTTACCGTCGGGCCATCTTTGCCCTGATGCTGTTCATCGCGGCTGTCAGTGCGCTTTTGCTCACAAAAGTTGAAATCAACGAAGACCTGACACGATACCTGCCGGACAAATCGGCCATGAAGCAGGGAATAGACATCATGTCAGATGAGTTTCCTGAAGCGCAGACCAGCCAGACGATCCGCGTCATGTTCGATCATCTGAAACCGGAGGAAAAAGAAGGCATCCGCGAGAGGCTGAAAAGCATTCCGTATGTGACGGATGTCGCCTGGCAGGCAGACGATCCGGATTATAACCGGGATGACCATACGCTGTTTGTCGTCAGCACGGACGCGGGTTATAAATCCAAAGAAATGAAAGCCATCAAAAAGGCGCTGGACCGTGATTTCTCGGATTATCAGGTTGCCTGGCATGATGATGACGTGGGAATCCCCGAAGTGCCGGCGTGGATACTGCTCAGCGGGGTCCTCGCCATCCTTCTGATTCTGCTTGCCATGTGCGGATCGTGGATCGAACCTTTTCTTTTCCTTGCGGGCATCGGGTTTGCGGTCATCATCAATCAGGGAACCAATATCTTTCTGGGGAGCGTTTCCACCGTGACCGCTTCCATGTCCGCGATCCTGCAGCTGGTGCTTTCCATGGATTATTCCATTATCCTGAGCAACCGTTTTAAGCAGGAACGAGCAAAAAACGACGATATAGCCGCTTCGATGAAAACCGCGGTCGTTAATTCCTTTTCATCGGTTGTTTCCAGCGGCATGACGACGGTTGCCGGACTCCTGATGCTCGTGTTCATGAGCTTCAAAATCGGGATGGATCTGGGGATTGTCCTGGCGAAAGGCGTATTCCTCAGCATGTTCTGCGTATTGGCGATCATGCCCGGAATCCTCATTTCCTGCGATGGCCTGATCCGGAAAACGGCCAAGAAATCCCTCAGGATCCCGACAAAGGCCCTTGCGGCATTCTCGAATAAAATGCACACCGCGATTACGGCGGCATTTGTGCTTGTGATGGCAGGAGCCTTCGTCCTGCAGCAGCATACAGGAATTGTTTACACCATGCAGCGGGAGGATCCGGTCGCGGAGATTTTTCCCGCTGACAATATGATGGTGCTTGTTTATGATAACGATGATGAATCTGAAATCCCGGGAATCTGCGGGATGCTGGAAGAGGATGGCCATGTGAAATCCGTCGCCTGCTATTATTCAGCGCTTGCCACGCCGTACACGGCGGAGGAAATGGCGCGGAACATGCCGGAGATGCAGGAAGGCATGAAGCTGGACGGAGATCTTCTTTCCATGATCTACTATCTCCGGTATGCGGAGGATCAGCCGCTGAAAATGACCGCGGCGGAGTTTGTGTCTTTTCTTTCCGAGCATGTCGCCGGGAATGAGCTGTTCGAGGCATACATGAGCGAAGACCAGCGGGAGATGCTTTCCTGGGTCGGGAGTTTTTCGGGAATGGTCAGCCTGCTGGCCGGAAACGATCCGATGACGCCGAAGCAGATGACGGAAACGTTTTCAAGGTTTTCGTCCGATATGAACGAAGAATCGCTGGAGCTGCTGTTCCTGTACCGGGCGGGCGTTGAAAACGGCGATCCGCAGTGGACGATGACGATGGAGGAAATGTTTGAGTTTCTGTACGGAACGGTTCAGCACGATCCGCGGTTCGCGCCGCTGCTGGGCGAGGACGCGAAAGCCGCGCTTACCGACGCGAAGGAAGCGCTGACCGCCGGGAAAGCGCAGCTGGTGGGAGCAAAGCATTCCCGGATGATTATCACAACCAAATACCCCGATGAAGCCGAAGAAACGTTCCGGTTTATTGACCGGCTTTCCTCCGCGTGCGAAGAGAGATTCAACGGAAAGTATTATCTGATTGGCAATTCAGCGATGAATCTGGAAATGTCGCGTTCCTTTGGCGGCGAATATTTGTTTATCACCATCCTGACGGCGGTTGTGATCTTCCTGATCGTTTCCCTGTCCACCAGATCGTTCATGATCCCGCTGATCCTTGTGCTGATTGTCCAGACCGGCGTGTTTATTACGGTAGCCAGCATCGGCATTTTCGGGGGCAGCATTTATTATCTGGCCCTGTTGATTGTCCAGTGCATTCTGATGGGCGCGACGATCGACTATGGCATTCTGTTTACGAACTATTACATTGAAACCCGGAAGAATACCGGCACGTTTGAGGCTGTCAGGAAGACGTATGAAGGCGCGATCCATACGATTACAACCTCCGGACTGATTCTGGTGATTGCGCCGTCGATTGTGGGCAGGTTTTTCCAGGAGCCGACGATTACCGCCATTGTGGATACGATCGCCTGCGGCTCGCTGGCTGCCATCATCCTGATTCTGATTTGCCTTCCGGGAATTCTGATCAGTTTTGATAAGCTGGTGATCAGAAAACCCCGTTAACCTTTCATAGAGAGCGCCTGATGCCGAACCTGCCATGTCTTACGGCTCCAGTGGGTTATCGGCGTGCCTCGTTCTAACTACATGAGTGGGCTGTCATTTATCTTTCAATGAAACAACAAATATAAGAACAAACTTCTCTTATTCTCATGTTTTTCTAATCATTTCCCTCCTTTTGTTTTCATTTTTCCGGGTTATTCTATAACCGTTCCGAGGGGAACAGAAAACAAAGAAAACGACGGTGACGCCAAGGAGGAAATACAGATGGATCATTATGAAATGGTAGAAAACCTGCGGACGAAAGCGAACGTCACCTATGAAGAAGCGAAAGCCGCCCTGGAAGCCAGCGACTGGGATATGCTGGACGCGCTGGTGCTGCTGGAAAGCGAAGGCAAGGTGAGCGGAAAAGCATCCGGCTCCGCCTATACTACGCAAGAACAGCCCAAAGTGGAAACCGAAAAGAAAGCGAACAAAGGACTGGCCAGCCTGTGGGCCTGGGTGAAGAAGATGTTCAGCCTGGGCAATAACAACCAGTTCGTCATCAGCCGCAAGGGCAGCGAGCTGGTGTCCATGCCCATCACCGTGATGGCTATCCTGATGCTCGTTGTCTGGCCCTTCTCCCTGGTGGTGCTGTTCCTGGGCCTGTTCCTGGGCACCCGGTATTCCTTCCGCGGTCCGGACATCAACACCAGCGTGAACCAGGTCATGGACAAGGCGCAGAACAAGGCCGCTTCCGCCATCGAAATTCATGTGGGGAACAACGAAGCCCAGGTGGAATAACACAGCAGTCTGTTTGCACGATACTGGCTTTATGAGCGAAACAGCAATTGAAGCGCTTATGGCTTTCTCGGAAGGGGGTCTGGGGGAAACCACTCTTTGGCCCCCAAAGAGTGGTTTCCCCCAGTATCTCATCTTATTTAGGAGGGACTTATCATGAAGCAGCTGTATAAGAGCAACACGAACAAAAAAGTCGCCGGTGTGTGCGGCGGCATTGGAGAGTATTTTGACATCGACCCGACCCTTGTTCGCCTGGGTTTTGTGGCCCTGTCCTTCCTGGCAGGCGGCGGACTGGCGGTGTATATCATCGCCGCGATCATTATGCCGGATCGTCCCGAAGCGTGATCTGAGCGCACTCCTCCTATAAAACGATCAAAAAAGAGCAAAAGCCTGTGTATGGCGAAATGCCATAGTACAGGCTTTTGCTGTTTCAATGCAGCAACAGGGATGAGCTTTTCACTTTCCGGAATGGAATGCCTTGATCATCGTCAGGGTCGCTTTTTTCTGTTCAATTGTTAATGATACCCAGTTCTCAAAAAGTTCCTTCAAATCCGGGGACATTTCCACCATGTCGCCCTCTGCAAAAAACTGAGACAGGGTGATTCCAAAACCGCGGCAGATAGCTTCCAGGGTTTCAATCGTTGGCTGTGTATTCCGCTTGTAAGATTTTTGAAAAAGAAAAGGAGAAGGCGTATTTCCCCAAATAACAGCCGCCCCGCTTTCCTGAAAAAGGGAAGCGGGGCCTTTTCGCATCGGAAAACAAGGATTATTCCAACGCGCCGACGGTCAGTTCCGGCAGCAGGGCTTCCATATCACAGCGCCTGCAAAGCAGCGTGCCGGGGCGCATCACCGTGGCTGCCGCGGCCGCGGAAGCGAAGCGCAGGGCTTCCGGGTCGGACATTCCGCGGGACAGCGCGATGAGCAGCGCCGCCAGCATGGTATCGCCGCCGCCCTGGGTGCCGCGGGCTTCGATTTTCGCCGCGCCGCAGGCCCAGGCGCCTGTCGCGCTCACCAGCCACGCGCCGCCGCCGCCCCAGGTGAGGCATACCCGCCCCACGCCCCGGAAGCACAGCCTGCGGCAGGCGTCCAGCACGGCCCGTGTATCCTGGGGGCTGACGCCGGTCAAATCGCAAAATTCCTGAATGTTGGGTTTGATCAGGGCGGGCTTTGCCAGAATCCCCTCCCGAAGCGCTTCACCGTCGCAGTCCAACGCCACGGAGCAGCCCCAGGCCTGAATGGCGGCGCAGAACCGGCGGTAGGTATCCGGCGGCGCGCCAGGCGGGAGGCTGCCGGTCAATACGTACCAGGCGCCCGTTTTCGCCGCCTCCAGCAAGCCGTGGAGCAGGGCTTTTATTTCTTCTTCCGTGACCGCGACGCCGCGCTCATTGATTTCGATGGTCCGTCCCGTGTCCGTTTCGCGCAGTTTAAGGTTCATTCGCATATCGCCGTTCAGCGGAAACAGCCTGTAAGGGATTCCTTCCCGTGCCATGGCGGTTTTCATCGGTTCGTCCGCATAGTCGAAGCCGATCAGCTCCGCCTCTTCGCCCAGTTCATGGGCAACGCGCGCCACATTCACGCCTTTGCCGCCCACGTCGATCCGCTCTGCCTGGATGCGGTTCGGGGCGTCCAGCTGAAACCGGGCGATGCTGGCGGTTTTATCCCAGCTGGGGTTCATCGACAAAGCGAGAATCATTGGCCCGCCGCTCCCCCATACAGGAACTGAAAGCATGCGGTCCGGGCCGCTTCATCCACGTGTCCCTCCGCGTCCGCTTCCAGGCGATAGCTTTTGATTCCTTTCATTTCCTGCTGGTCAATCAAGGCGAACACAAACGTGACGATTTCATCCATCGTCAGGTTGGTGTCGATCATGTGCAGCATGGTGTCGATCAGGGTCAGCGCGGCGTTCAGCATTCCGTTCGACGCCATTTGGCGCAGCAGCGCTTCCAGCAGGATGCGGAACCGCAGCGCCCCGTCCCACTGCCGCCGCAGCTTCAGGTACCGCACCGCGTCCGTGCCGGACAGGGTCTGCGTGCCTTGTCCCAGCCCCAGCGCTTCGGATTCCTCGGGCGTCAGCGTGAGCGTCACACCGCCGATATTATCAATGATCCCGGAAAAGGAATTCACATTGATGGCGCAGTAACGGTTGACGCTCAGGCCAAGTTCGCGGTTGACCGTATCGAGGGCCAGAAGCGGGCCGCCAAAGCAATTTGCGTACTTGAGCTGAATTTCTGCCGGCAGGCCCGCAATCTGCACATTCATGTATTCCGGCAGCGACAAAAGCCGGAATTCACCCGTCTTCTGGTTGATTCTGCAGATCAGCAGCGCTTCGCTGCGTCCGAAATTTTGCCGCATATCCTGCGCGTCCGTGGAGATCAGGGCGACGTTCAGCCATCCTGATTTCTGTTCCGCAGGGTTCGCCAGATACAGCTGGCTCTGTTTCATCGGCATCCTGTGCGAAGCGGGCACCGGCGAGAGATCAGCGGAATACAGGCTGCTGACGACCCGGTTCCACTCATCACCGGTCCAGGCCGCTTCCGTCCACCCGGGCAGCGCGGTCCATAACAGGCATACTGCGCAAATCAGTGCAATCAGTTTTTTCATTGGCTTTCTTCTCCATTTTCTCTGGGCTGAGTCAGCTTCAAAATGACGGTCGGCGTCTTTCCGCCGACACGCGCCACGGCACATCCAAGGACGCGCCCGTGCGCTCATCATGATACCATAACGCCTGCCGCCTTTCCCTTACGGGAGCCGGCAGGACGGGCAACCGCCCTTCAGGCCGGTTGTCTCGTTATTATACCATAACGTTTCTGATACCGCAATCATTCCGCAGGTTTCGTGAATTGTAAAATAAAGGGGCTGTCTCAAAACGTTAGGAAGATACGGGACAGCCCTTTTGTTATGCAAAGGGAAATAATACAGGCTCAAGCAACGCAGTGATTGGCTGTTTTGCTCCTTATGACCATAAGCGCAAGGGCTTCGGATCGTCTTTGTCCACGCCTTCGCAATTCATGCGTAAGCCTTGGGCGTCTTGCCGGCTTCGTTTCCGCCGGTCAGGTCCCGTACAATAAAGGAGGCCATGATCAGGCCCATCACCGGGGGCACAAAGGCGATGCTGCCGGGCACGGCGCGGCGGTGGGATTCGCCTGGAACGGGCAGGGGAGCGAGGGCAGGCTCCGTGGAGTAAACGACTTTCAGGGCGGGAACGCCCCGTTTGCGCAGTTCCCGCCGCATCACCCGGGCCAGGGGACAGCCTTCCGTTTCGTAAATGTCGCCCACCCGCAAGCGCGTCGGATCCAGCCGGTTGCCCGCGCCCATGGCGCTGATGACCGGCACGCCCAGGCGGCAGGCCCGCTCGATGATGTCCAGCTTCGCCGCCACGGTATCAACGGCGTCGGCAATATAATCAAAGGAAGCAAAGTCCACTTTATCCGCTTCCTCGGGAAGATAAAACAGCTTGTGGCCGGTGATCTTCGCGTCGGGGTTGATGTCCCGCAGGCGCTCCGCCATCACGTCCGCCTTGTCCCGCCCGACGGTGCTGCGCAGGGCGATCAGCTGCCGGTTCAGGTTGGAGAGGGCCACCCGGTCGTTATCGTAAAAATCCAGGCTGCCCACGCCGCATCGAATCAGCGCTTCCGCCACATAGCCGCCCACGCCGCCCACGCCAAAAAGCGCCACCCGGGCTGAGCGCAGCTTTTCCACGCTTTCCCAGCCGATCAGCAGGGCTTCCCGTTCAAATTGTTCCATGTTGCGCGACCTCCGTATTCACGAGGGTAGTTTTCATTATACGCCAATTTTGATTCCTGCGCAACCGTGCGCGAAAAACGGCCAGGGTCATCTTGAAAAAGTGAGAGGGCGGATGAGCAAAATGGATCGCGGATCATTTGACATCTCGCGAAACACATCCTCATAGAAGGCGACGCCCTGCTCGTTTGGCTCGGTTTCCTCGCCGGTGGGGAAAAGCCGCGTCCAGGCGATGGACAGTCGCAGCACCTTAAAGCCCATTTCGGCAAAGAGGGCCAGGTCTTCCTTGTAGTGGTGGAAGAAGTCGATTCCTCTGCGCTTGGCGTACAGGGCGGGATCCGGGTCGTCCATGGCAGCGCGGATGCCCTCCAGGGAGATGTGGGTGTTGGCCTTGTAGTCCTTCACGTCAACCTTCGGCTTGAAGGTAATGACGTCCTCAACGCTCCAGCCCTTGCCGCCTGCGTTCCACGCGCCCTCGGCCTGATTGGCGGCTATCGCGCCGCCCCAAAGAAACTCCTTCGGAAAGCTCATGTGATCTTATCCTATTCTCTGTCTAAATAATTAACAGTTCTGTTGTGAAGGGGAATGGAGCAGGGGCCTATGCGGCCCCTGAACCCTGCACCAGGGCGGTGACCGCCCTAGACCCTCAATCTGGACTAAAATCCGGTATCGAAGAGCAGGGCATTCCGACGCTGCTGTCGCCGCGTGGAATGCCCTGTTTTTATGATCCTGATGATCCCGCCGCTCGGCGGCTCCTTTTGGAAGAGAAAATCGGAATCATACCATTTTTCTATTTAACAGCCATGCTGTGAAGGGCAGCAAAGAGGGGCCTGTGCGGCCCCTCTCGTTAGCTTTCATACCAAAGATGTTAATCTTTTCGCCTGAGAATAGTCTTAGTACATCCCGCCCATGCCGGGGTTGCCGGCGGGCGCGGCGGGTTCGGGCGCGGGAATGTCGGTCACCAGGGATTCGGTGGTCAGCACCATAGCGGCCACGGAAGCGGCGTTCTGCAGGGCGGAACGGGTCACCTTGGTGGGGTCGATGATGCCGCGTTCGATCATATCCACATATTCACCCTTGAGGGCGTCGTAGCCATAGCCGGTCTTGCGGCTGCGGCGGATGTTCTCGATGATCACAGCGCCGTCGATGCCCGCGTTCAGGGCAATCTGCCGCATGGGCTCTTCCATGGCGCGGAGCACGATCTGCACGCCGGTCTTGGCGTCGCCCGCGTTCTTGGAAACCAGGGCCTGCACCTTGCTGATGGCGTTCAGCAGCGCCACGCCGCCGCCGGGCACGATGCCTTCTTCGACAGCCGCGCGAGTAGCGGCCAGGGCGTCTTCAATACGCATCTTGCGCTCTTTCATTTCGATCTCGGTGGCAGCGCCAACCTGGATCACAGCCACGCCGCCGGCCAGCTTGGCCAGGCGTTCCTGGAGCTTTTCGCGGTCGTAGTCGCTGGTGGTTTCGGCGATCTGGGCCTTAATCTGGGCGACCCTGTTCTGGATCTCCTGCTTGTCGCCGGCGCCGTCGATGATGGTGGTGTTCTCTTTATCCACGCGCACCTGATGGGCCTGGCCCAGCATGTCGATGGTGGCTTCCTTGAGCTCCAGGCCCAGCTCGGAGCTGATGACCTGGCCGCCGGTCAGGATGGCGATGTCGCGGAGCATTTCCTTGCGGCGATCGCCGAAGCCGGGAGCTTTCACGGCCACGCAGGTGAAGGTGCCGCGCAGCTTGTTCACAACCAGGGTCGCCAGGGCTTCGCCTTCAACATCCTCGGCGATGATGAGCAGCTTCTTGCCGGCCTGCACCACCTGCTCCAGCACGGGCAGGATCTCCTGGATGTTGCTGATTTTCTTGTCGGTGATGAGGATGTAGGGGTTATCCAGCTCGGCCACCATCTTGTCGGTGTCGGTGACCATGTAAGCGGAAGCGTAGCCGCGGTCGAACTGCATGCCTTCCACGGTGGTGAGCTCGGTCTTCATGGTCTTGGATTCTTCCACGGTGATGACGCCGTCCTTGCCGACCTTTTCCATGGCGTCGGAAATCAGCTGGCCGATGGTCTCGTCACCGGCGGAAATGGAAGCGACCTGAGCAATGGCCTGCTTGCCGCTGATGGGGCGGGAAATTTCCTTCAAGCCTTCCACAGCCGCGTCGGCAGCCACTTCGATGCCGCGCTTCAGGACCATGGGGTTCGCGCCGGCAGCCAGGTTCTTGAGGCCCTCACGCACGATGGCCTGAGCCAGCAGGGTGGCGGTGGTGGTGCCGTCGCCGGCCACGTCGTTGGTCTTGGTGGCGACTTCTTTAATCAGCTGAGCGCCCATGTTCTCAAAGGGGTCTTCCAGCTCGATTTCCTTGGCGATGGTCACGCCGTCGTTGGTGATGAGGGGAGCGCCGTATTTCTTGTCCAGCACCACGTTGCGGCCCTTGGGGCCCAGGGTGATCTTCACGGTGTTCGCCAGGGTATTGATACCGGTTTCCAGGGCGCGGCGGGCGTCCTCCCCGAATTTGATCTGCTTAGCCATTTTTTCTTCCTCCTGATATTTCGGTCAATTTTATGGATACCGAGAGTACAGAGTGCAGGGTACAGAGTACAGATGATATAGTGTCATCAAGTACCGGATTCAGTTTATTATTTGGGTAAATAAATCTGAACTCTGTACTCTGAACTCTGTACGCTCATTCTGCTTTCAAACTCCGAAGGTTTAAGATTACTCGACCACGGCCAAAATGTCGCTCTGCCGGACGATGATCACTTCTTCGCCGTCGACCTTCACTTCTGTGCCTGCGTACTTGGAATAAATGACATGCTGGCCCGCTTTCACCTGCATCTTCACTTCTTTGCCGTCCACGACGCCGCCGGGACCCACGGCCAGCACTTCGGCCATCTGGGGCTTTTCCTTGGCGGTACCGGGCAGGACGATGCCGGACTTGGTGGTGGTTTCGGTTTCCAGGTTCTTGATGACCACGCGGTCAAACAAAGGCTTGATGTTCATAAGGCTCCTCCTCATAATTGATCACGGTTTTGGGGATTGTTAGCACTCATAATCATTGAGTGCTAAATCATCCTTGCATAGTGTACTTCATAAATGATTTCCGCGCAAATGGTATTTTTCCAAAAAAGAAGGAAATGATCCTGAAATTTGCGAATATATTTGATAAACAGCAAATTATCCCATGTTTTCTTGAAAATACTCCCGATTTCTCGGAATTTTACAGTTCGATTGGAAGAATCATCTTCCTCTCTCCATTCTCCGCAGGCTTGAAAGGGATGGCCAATAGAAATATAGAATAGGAAGCAAAGCAAAATGACGGGGGAAAGGAAAGGCTGGATCTGCCTCTTTGAAATATTTTTGTCCAAAGTATTGACATTTGCATGGAAACGTGTTATCTTATACCCGTGGTTAGCACTCAACGAACGAGAGTGCTAACAACACAGAAAGCAAAACTTCGGAAAGGAGGGCTGCTCCGTGGCGAGCCATGAAATGGATGCGCGCAAGGAACGCATCCTGCGGGCCATCATCGACGACTACATCCTTACGGCCATGCCGGTGGGCAGCCGCACCATTTCCCGAAAGTATGAAACCAGCCTCTCCAGCGCCACCATCCGGAACGAGATGAGCGACCTGGAGGAATTGGGCTATCTGGCCCAGCCCCACGTGTCGGCGGGCCGGGTGCCCAGCCTGAAAGCCTACCGGCTGTACGTGGACGAACTGCTGAGCGGCGGCGCGCTCCCCCAGAACCCCGAGGCGCGGGAATTCTTCTCCCAGCGCGTGCGGCAGATGGAGGACGTGATCACCAGCGCGGCCCAGGCGATTTCCGAGTTTACCCGGTACACTGCCGTGGTGATGATGCCCAAGCAGCTGGAGCTGCGGGTGTCCACCCTGCAATTGGTGCCCATGCCCCGAGGTGCGGCGCTGCTGGTGATCGTCACCGACACCGGCGCCATCCGGGATACGGTGATCCACGTATCCGAAAGCCTGGACGGCGACGCGCTCTACGCCATTTCCCGGATGCTCACCGAACGGCTGCAAGGCCGGACGCTGCAAGAAGTCCAGGAAATGCTGGGAGCCTACTCCCGGCAGATGGGCGGCGACGCGCAGGTGCTCCAGGGCATCGCGGAATTAGCGGCCCAGATGGCCCGGCAGAGCGCCACCGACTCCGTCACCGTGGGCGGCAGCCACAACATCCTGAACTACCCGGAATACTCCGACGTGGAAAAGGCGCGGGCGTTCCTGTCCGTGCTGGAGGAAAAGGAAAAGCTGATGGCCCTGCTCTCCGGTCCGGATGAAGCCTGCTGCGTGCGCATCGGCCCGGAAACGGGGATGCCGGAAATGGCGGACTGCTCCGTGGTCACGGTCAGCTATCAGGTCGGCCGCGGACACCACGGCTACGTGGGCGTCATCGGCCCCACCCGGATGCCCTACGGCAGCGTGCTTTCCGCCCTGTCCGCCATCGGCGGGGCGCTCACCGACATGCTGGGAGAATAAATGATAAACGAGGAATGCGACATGTTTGATAAGAAGAAAAAAACCGACCAGGAACCCGAAGAAGTGACCGACGAGCTGCCCGTGGAAGAAACGGAACAGCAGCCCACGCCCGAAACGCCCGATGACGGCGCGCTGGACGTGGAAGCGGCGGAGGCCGCCGAAACCCCGGCGGACGATCCCCTGGCCGCCGCCCAGGCCCAGGCGGAGGAATACCTGAACTTGGCCCAGCGGGTGCAAGCGGACTTTGAAAACTTCCGCCGCCGCACCAAGGCCACCCGCGCCGAAGCCTTTGAGGACGGGGCGCGGGAGTTCATCAAGCAGCTGCTCCCCGTGGTGGATAACCTGGAACGCGCCATCGCCCAGGAGAGCAGCGACGAACAGCTGATGACCGGCGTGAAGCTGGTCTACAAGCAGCTGATGGAAACCCTGGAAAAGCGGGGCGTCACGGTCATCGACCGGCCCGGCGAAAAGTTCGACCCCAATCTGGAAAACGCCGTGATGCAGGGCACCGCCGACGAGGGCGAGCCCGGCACCGTCTGCGCGGTCTTGCAGAAGGGGTACAAGATGGGCGATTACGTTCTTCGCCATGCGATGGTGAAAGTCGTAGCGGAATAACACCTCATCCGAGCCGCTTCGCGGCCCACCATCCGAGGCCTTCCGGCCTGGCCTCCGCTGAAAACCAGCCCAAAGGCAGGTTTTCCGGGCGCTTCGGCCCCCCTCAAAAGGAAGGCTTCCAAAAGGCTTCCCCTTGAGGGGAAGCTGTCACCGAAGGTGACTGATGAGGTGTTCTGATAAACCGCCATCAATATGGCCTCACCGCCATTTGATTATAATATAGAAAATCAACCAAAAAAGCAGATAGATTGAAGGAGGAAACAACAATGAGTAAGATTATCGGTATTGACCTGGGCACTACCAACAGCTGCGTGGCCGTCATGGAAGGCGGCGAACCCGTCGTGATCGCGAATGCCGAAGGCAGCCGCACCACTCCCTCTGTCGTCGCCTTTACCAAGGACGGCGAACGCCTGGTGGGCCAGATCGCAAAGCGTCAGGCCATCACCAACCCCGACCGCACCATCTCTTCCATCAAGCGCCAGATGGGTACTTCCTACAAAGTGACCATCGACGGCAAGAACTACAACCCCCAGGAAATCAGCGCCATGATCCTGCAAAAGCTCAAGGCTGACGCCGAAGCCTACCTGGGCGAAACCGTGACCCAGGCGGTTATCACCGTGCCCGCCTACTTCTCCGACTCCCAGCGCCAGGCCACCAAGGACGCCGGCCGCATCGCGGGCCTGGAAGTGCTGCGCATCATCAACGAGCCCACCGCCGCGTCCCTGGCCTACGGCCTGGACAAGGAAAACAGCCACAAGATCCTGGTGTACGACCTGGGCGGCGGCACCTTCGATGTCAGCATCCTGGAAATCGGCGACGGCGTGTTTGAAGTGCTGGCCACCAACGGCGACACCCACCTGGGCGGCGACGACTTCGACAACCGCGTGATCGACTACATCGCCGACACCTTCCAGCGGGAAAACGGCATTGACTTAAAGAAAGACCGCATGGCCTACCAGCGCCTGAAGGAAGCCGCCGAAAAAGCCAAGATCGAGCTGTCCGGCGCCATGACCACCAACATCAACCTGCCCTTCATCACCGCCGACGCCACCGGCCCCAAGCATCTGGACATGACCCTGACCCGGGCCAAGTTCAACGAACTGACCGCCGACTTGGTGGAAAAGACCATCGGCCCCATGAACAACGCTTTGAAGGACGCGGGCCTGACCAGCGCCCAGATCGACAAGGTCATCCTGGTGGGCGGCTCCACCCGTATCCCCGCCGTGCAGGACGCCGTGAAGAAAGTCACCGGCAAAGAGCCCTTCAAGGGCATCAACCCCGACGAGTGCGTCGCCATCGGCGCGGCCATCCAGGCCGGCGTGCTGGGCGGCGAAGTGAAGGACGTGCTGCTGCTGGACGTGACGCCCCTGAGCCTGGGCCTGGAGACCGAAGGCCACATCTTCACCAAGCTGATCGAGCGCAACACCACCATCCCCACCCAGAAGAGCCAGGTGTTCTCCACCGCCGCCGACGGCCAGACCACCGTGGAAATCCACGTGCTGCAGGGCGAACGCCCCATGGCCTACGACAACAAGACCCTGGGCCGCTTCCAGCTGACCGGCATCCCCTCTGCGCCCCGCGGCGTGCCCCAGATCGAAGTGACCTTCAACATCGACCGCAACGGCATCGTGAACGTATCTGCCAAGGATTTGGGCACCGGCAACGAGCAGAAAGTGACCATCACCGCTTCCACCAACATGACCGAGGAAGAAATCCAGCAGCGCGTGAGGGAAGCCGAGCAGTTCGCCGAGGCCGACAAGCAGAAGAAGGAAGAAATCGAAACCTTCAACAAGGCCGACTCCCTCATCTACGAGATGGAAAAGCAGCTCAAGGACAACGGCGAAAAGCTCTCCGAGGAAGACAAGAACACCGTCCAGACCGAAATCGACAATTTCAAGAAGGTGCGCGAGAGCAACAACGCTTCTGAAATCAAGAGCGCCATGGACGCCCTCACCCAGAAGGTGTACGCCATCTTCGGCAAGCTCTACCAGCAGCAGGGCGGCCAGCCCGGCCCCGATATGGGCGGCGCGCAGGCAGGCCCCCAGGCCGGCACCCAGAACGCTGACGGCTCCTTCAACGCCGACGGCTCTGTGCAGTAAGGGAACGAGTGAAATTTTTCTGGGGGGAACCGCTCTTTGGAAGCCAAAGAGCGGTTCCCCCAGACCCCCTTCCGAGAAAGCTGTAAAGGGGTTTCTTCCTTAATGCAACTGTACAACCAATTTGCTTTTAAACCGCGAACCCCGCACTGTCATCCTGAGCGAAGTGGAGCGAAAGCGGAGCGGAGTCGAAGGATCTGACAGAAGGATATCACATTACCAATTGAAGGGAATGGTAAATCCAATCCGCCAGGAGGAATGCAGTATGAAGAAATGCCCCATCGCAATCGTCCTCATGCTGTCGCTCTTGCTGCTTTTGTGTTCCCCCGCCTCTGCCGATACCATCACCGCCATGGCGATAGAAATCAACCCGGAGCATTTGGAAAAGACGGCCTCCTACGCCCGCATCCTGGGCTACAACGCGGACAGCAACACCCTGACGGTGGAACTGATCGTGCCGGAAGTGTTTGATTATCACGATATAGAAGCACTCCAACCGGGAGACAGCATTTACACTGACGGGCATGAAGTGCTGATACAGACGATTGAAGTCAATGACTGGGGAACGTACACCATCAATCATGAAGATAAATGGGGTTACGTTTTCCTTTTGAAAGATTTGAACGGCGATTACAGAACCGGCTGCGATGACGATTATGTATGGCGTACAGTGGCGGTGATTGAATGCCCGGTCAAGGATTCCCTGCTGTTTCTGGACTATATCAATGAAGGCGACGGCGGCATGGTGGAGCTTCCCTTTGTGCGCACGTTGGATGAATTCCTGGATCGGCTGGAAAACAGCCCCTATAAGTTCGCTGCGAATAATGTGTATGTCGTCTTTGACGGAGAGGGAAATTTGGTCACCATCCATCGGTATTACGTTCCATGGGGATAATACAAACCTGCAAACTGTGAGTTGATGATATATGGCAACAAAGAGAGACTACTACGAGGTGCTGGGCGTCGATAAAAACGCCAGCGCGGAGGACATCAAAAAGGCGTACCGCAAGTTGGCCAAGGAGTGCCACCCCGACCTGCACCCCAACGACAAGCAGGCGGAGGAGCGCTTCAAGGAGCTGAACGAAGCCAACGAAGTGCTTTCCGACCCGGAGAAGCGCGCCCGCTACGACCAGTTTGGTTTTGACGGGCCCAACGCCGGTTTCGGCGGCGGCGCGGGGGGCTTTGATTTCAGCGGCTTCGGCGGCATGGGCGATATTTTCGACCAGCTGTTCGGCGGCGCTATGGGCGGAAGCTCCGCCCAGCGGCGCAACGCCCCCATGCAGGGCAACGATCTGCGCTACGACCTGCGCATTTCCTTTGAGGAAGCCGCCTTTGGCTGCGAAAAATCCTTTGAGTTCACCCGCAGCGAAAACTGCGAAACCTGCCACGGCACCGGCGCGAAGCCCGGCACCAGCCCCAAGCAGTGCCCCAACTGCAAGGGTACCGGCCAGGTGCGCATGGCGGGCGGGTTCATGGTGACGGTGCGCACCTGCCCCACCTGCGGCGGCACAGGCAAGGTCATTACCGATAAGTGCGCCGCCTGCGGCGGCACGGGCCGCACCCGGCGTCGGCGCACGGCCTCCGTGAAGGTGCCCGCGGGCATCGACAACGGCCAGACCATCGTGATGAACGGCCAGGGCGAGCCGGGCCGCAACGGCGGGCCCAGCGGCGATTTGTACATTCAGATCACCGTGCGCCCCCACAAGCTGTTCAAGCGTGACGGTAGCAACCTGCACCTGGACCTGCCCATTTCCTTCACCCAGGCGGCCCTGGGCGCGGACATCGACGTGCCCACCCTGGGCGGCGGCAAGACCACCGTGCATATCCCCGAGGGCACCCAGAACGATGCGGAATTCCGGCTGAAAGGCCAGGGCATCCAGCAGCTGCGCTCCTCCTACCGGGGCGACATGATCCTGCATGTGCGGGTGGAAATCCCCCGCCGCATGACGGAAAAGCAGAAAGAACTGCTTCGCCAGTTCGAGGACATTTCCTCCGGCAAGGAATACGAAACCCGCAAGAGCTT
>CADBCX010000037.1 GCA_902793245.1 uncultured Eubacteriales bacterium
TATAATTAATTTTACTATTTACAGTCGGCGCATTTGCTAAATCCCAAGAATCTGAAAGTGATACTTCTTGCGTATTGCAACAATGTGTACGGGTGTCGCCCCATTGCCGATCTTGTCAAGTATGACATGCGGTATGGCTACATGTGCGGCTATCGTCATCCGTCGTTCAACACGATAAACCGTTTCCGGAGCGAACGCCTCGGACTCGACGGCGTCAGGGCCGTGTTCAAGCAACTGGTTTCGTCACTCTCGGGCGAAGGCTTGATAGATATCGAGGACATATACATTGACGGGACAACCGTTGAGTCCCGCGCCAGCCGCAAGCGGATCGTCTGGAGGAAGACCGTGCGACGCCATGCGGAATCGAACAAGGAGAAGATCGAGGGGCTTTTGGAGCAGGTCGGCATCATCCAGGCGGAAGAGTCCGGCGAAGGTGACGGCCCTGAGGACGGTCCCTCCGGCGGACAGAGGCCGGACCAATCCCCCCATCTTTCAGCCGGGCAGACCGAAAGGCTGAGGAAGGACGTGGCCGCGTCTGCTTTCACGGCCAGGGACTGGAACCTTGCCGCCCGGGCCTGGCGCGCGGGGTCGCCGCTGTCCTCGTCCTTGTGCATGAGGGCATAAGCAGCCAGATGATCCAATTGCAGGGCCAGGGCGTCCGCATCCAGAATGGCCTGCCGGGGATTGTCGCTGACCCGTCCCTGCCAGGACGCCATCTTTTCAATGTCTTTCTGCGCCTTGGCATACGCCTGCTCATAGGCTTCCTCGGTGGCAAAAATGTGATCCAGCCGCCACTGCCAGCGGGGATCCATCTCCTGTCTGTTTTTCAGTTCTTTCGCCATATTTAATCCTCCTTGCCGATCATCAATAAATATCCGTTTAAATTGATTTTTCCAGATATTGTAATTTCATCAAATCCACACAATTCCATGGCAGTGATCAGGATGCACAGGCCGTGAGGGTAATGCTGCGCTCTTGCGGGCGGCAGGCCGGGCACGCGCATGCGCTCCTCCAGCGTCATGGTAGATAGCTGTGCGAGTTGCTCCATGGCGGTTTTCCGCGTCACGACCTTTCCTTCCACCGCTTCCCCGTGGGCTTCGCGGCCCATGGTGATGGCCGCGGCGGTGGTGCAGGTGCCGCCCAGCCCGATCATGGCGGGAGCGGACGGGATTTCCGCAATCCGCGCCGCATAAGGAGCCATGATTTCATGGCAGATTTTTCTCACTTTTTCCGCATCCTCCGGGCTGCCGATGGGCTGCATTTTCAGCAACCGCGACGCGCCCAACTGCATGCTGACCGCCCATTCCACCCGGTTGTTTTCGCCGACCGTCCATTCCGTGGAGCCGCCGCCGATGTCCATCACCAACCGCCGCTTTCCCTCCGACACCGCCGTGAAGGCCAGCTGGGCTTCCTCCTCGCCGGAGATGACGCGCAGTTCCAGCCCCGTCAGTTCCCGGATGCGCGAGGCAAAATCCGCGCTGTTCCCGGCGTCGCGGACAGCGCTGGTGGCGAACAGGTCCACCGTCTCCGCGCCGTAAGCCAGTGCGTTCAGGTACAGCCGCTTCACTGCCTGGGCCGTGTCCTCCAGCTTTTCGGGAGAGATATTGCCCGCATCGTCCAGACCTAAAAAAAGCCGCGTTTCCTCGCGGCCTTGGACGGGATTGCGCAGCGCGCCGCCTGCGGTTTCGGCGGCAAGCATCCGGGTGGAGTTTGATCCGATAGCAATTGCGGCGCGTTTCATCCTTCCGTATCCTCCTGAGCGGGTTCAGCTTCGGTGTCGGTGTCTCCGCCTGTTTCAGTTTCCAGCTCGATTACCTGGCCCGGCATTTCGCCCGGCGCGTACAGCGCTTCCGGGTTTACCACCACGAAGCGGATCTCCCCCGGCATAAGAAACCTGTTATCTTTCCGCGCCATTTTTCGGATATAGCTTTCCGTGTCCTTCACGGCGATTTCCTGTTTCATGTTGCCGTTTTCGGTTTCCAGGGCCAATTGTTTCAGCCGCGTTTCCCTGGCCGTATCCTCCAGCACGGCGATTTCCTGATCCAGGCGGTTCATCGTCATCAGCCCGCCGGCAATGATCACAAAGGCGATCACGACCACATAAAACAGCTTGATGCGTTTCCGCACGTTACCGCCTCCTTCCAACATGTGATATTCGCCGGAAGCGGGCGCTTTTCCTGCGTGGCATTTGTAAACCATTTGTAACGATTGCTTTTACGCGCTTTCCCCTTTCAGCAATTGCTGCTTCGTAAATTGCAGGGTGTAGAGCTGGTAATACTGCCCGCGCTTATGCAGCAGTTCCTGGTGGCTGCCCTGCTCCTGAATCACGCCGTTCGACAGCACGATGATGTTGTCCGCGTGCTGGATGGTGGACAGCCGGTGGGCCACAATCAGCATGGTGCCGATGGACTTGATCTTTTCCAAAGAGTCCTGAATCAGCAGTTCGGTTTCGGTGTCGATGTTGGCGGTGGCTTCGTCCAGGATGATGACCGAGGGCTTGTGGATGATGGTGCGGGCGAAGGACAAAAGCTGCCGCTGCCCGGCGGAGAAGTTGTTGCCCCGCTCGCGCACGGGTTCGTCCAGGCCCTTTTCCAGCTTGCAGATGAAGGAATCAGCGTTCACGTATTTGCACGCCGCCATGACCTCCGCGTCGGATATTCCCTCTTCTCTCAATAAAATGTTGCTGCGGATGTCGCCGGAGAACAGGAATACGTCCTGGAGCATCTGGCCGAAGTGCTTTCTCAACGAAGCAATCTTGATGGTCCTGATATCCCGCCCGTCAATGAGAATTTGACCCTTCTGAATGTCATAGTTGCGGCAGATCAGAGAAAGGATCGTGGTCTTGCCGCTGCCCGTCGCGCCCACGAAGGCCACGGTCTGCCGGGGCAGGATGTGGAAGGACACGCCCTTCAGCACCCATTCGTCGGGCTTGTAGGAGAACCACACGTTCCTGAACTCGATCTCGCCCCTGATTTCGTCCAGTTCGATAGCGTCCGGGCTGTCCACGATTTCGGGCACCATGTCCATGACGGTGAAGATTTTTTCCGCGGCGGCGAAGGAGCGCTGGAGCTGGTCGAACTGCTCCGCCAGCGCCTGGATGGGGTTAAAGAAGCGGGAGATGTACATGTAGAAGGTCACCAGCACGCCGGAGGTGATGCGCTGGCTCAGGAACAGGGTGTCCCGGATGTAGCCCTTGCCGCCCATGTAGAGCAGGCACATGACGGAGGAAATATAGAGCATGTACACCAGCGGCCGGAAGATGCCGAACACCATCATCCGGGCCCGCTTGGCGTTCTTGAGGTTTTTGCTCTTCACCAGGAAGTCCGCCATCTTCCGGTCTTCCCGGTTGAAAATCTGGGTGATTTTGATGCCCGACAGGTTTTCGGAAAGATAGGTGTTGATGTCGGTGGTGGCGTCGTTGACCTTCCGGTGCACCTTCCGGGAGAACTTGCGGAAGATCACCGTGAACAGCACCACGAAGGGTACGAAGCACAGCACCATCAGGGTCAGCGCGTAGTTCAGCACCAGCATGGCCCCTAACACGCCGAAGATCACCATGGTGTTTTTCGCCAGCGTCACCAGGATGTTGGTAAACATGAAGGAAATGGCGTTGGGGTCGTTGCTGACGCGGGTGACCAGCTTGCCCACGGGCATGTTGTTGAGCTGCTCCTGGGACAGGGATTCGATGTGGGTGAACACGTCCTGCCGGATGGCGGACAGGATTTTCTGCCCCGTCTTTTGCAGGATCATGGCCTGGGCGTAGGTGCATACCATGCTGACCACCAGGATGCCCGCGTACACCGCCACAACAGAGAAAAGGTAGGATAGTTCAAACTGCCCCTTCACCGTTTCCTCGATGTGGCCCACCAGCAGCGGGGAAACCAGATCGTAGCCGATGGACAGCAGCATCACCACGAACACCAGGGCAAATTCCTTCTTGTAGGGCTTGGCGTAGGCCAGCAGTCGCTTGATGATTTTCTTATCGTCCATGTGGCGGTCAAAGCCCATGGACTCCTTCTTGTTCTTTTCCAGCGCGTAAGCCAGGGTAAAGACGAGGGCGAACACCCCGATGATAGCCCCCACAACCAAAATGGGCAGGTACTCAGTCAAGGCCGTTCCCTCCTTCCTCTTCCAGCTTTTGCAGCTCCACCATCTTTTTGTATTCAGGGCAGGAGGCCAGCAGTTCTTCGTGCTTTCCCGCTGCGGCCAGCTTGCCGTCGTCGATGAACAGGATCAAATCCATCCGCTCGATGGTGGAAATGCGGTGGGCGATGAGGATGGTGGTCTTGCCCTGCCGGGTGGTTTTCAGGTTTTCCAGGATGTTCTTTTCGGTCTTGGTGTCCACGGCGGACACGGAATCGTCCAGGATCAGGATGGGCGCGTCTTTCATCAACGCCCGGGCGATGGAAATGCGCTGCTTCTGTCCGCCGCTGACGGTGACGCCCCGCTCGCCCAAAATGGTGTCGTAGCCCTGCTGGAACTCCGCGATATTGTCGTGCACGTCTGAGAGCTTCGCGGCCTCCATCACCGCGTCCCGGTTCTCCTCGTCCACGCCGAAAGCGATGTTGTGCTCGATGGTGTCGGAGAACAGGAAGTTGTCCTGGGGCACGTAGGCGCAGCCCGCCCGCAGGGAGTGGATGGAAATGTCGTTCACGTCGTGGCCGTCCACGAACAGCATGCCGTCGGGCACGTTGTAAATCCGCAGGATCAAATCCACCAGCGTGGTCTTGCCGCTGCCGGTCTTGCCCACCAGGCCCACGTTCTGGCCCGCCTGAATGGTAAAGGACACGTCCTGCAGCGCGTCAAATTCCCCGTCGGGATAGCGGAAAGTCAGATGTTTAAATTCAATATCCCCCCGGATGCTGTTCAGGTCGGCGACGCCGGGCCGGTCCTTCACCGTCCGTTCCGCGTCCAGCAGCTCGCCGATGCGTTCCAGGCTGGCCTTGCCCCGGCTGGTCATGTCGATCAGCTCCGACACCGCCATGATGGGCCACACCACGGAGGTGAAATAGCCGATGAACTCCACCAGCTGGCCCGGGTTGAAAATGCCCCGGTACACCAGATAGCCGCCGTAGCCCAGGATGATGCAGATGACGCTTTCCACGAACAGCGTGACCAGAATCCGCAGCAGCACCGCCGCCTTGGTGTGCTCCACGTTGGTCTTTTCGTTCTCGATATTCAGCTTTTTGAAGGCCATCAGTTCCTTGGTTTCCTTGACGAACGCCTTCACCACCGCGATGCCGGAGAAGCTCTCCTGGGCAAAGTCGCTGAGCTTCGAGAAAGCGGCCTGGCGGGCGTCCCATTTCTTCATCATGCGGCGGCCCACCACGGAACTGATACCCAGCAGCAGCGCCATGGGGATCATGGAAAGCAGGGCCAGCGCCCAGCTCATCTGCCACATCTTGCTGACGGCCATCACGCCCAGCAGCAGTGCGTCAAAGAACATCAGGATGCCCCAGCCGAAGCACTCCTGCACCGTGTCCAGGTCGTTGGTGAACAGGCTCATCAGCGTGCCGACTTTGTTCACCTGGTAATACTCCCGGCTCAGGAACCGGGCGTTGTCAAACATGGCGTTGCGCAGGTCGGTTTCCACCCGGATGGCGGCTTCAAAAAAGCAGATGCGCCACAAAAACCGCCCGAACACCAGTGACAGAATCACCGCCACCATGGGCATACAGATCTTGTCCAGCAGAAAGGGCATGTCAAAAGCGACTTGTTCCCCGTCCACCATCACAAAGCCCTGGTTGATGCCGTTCACCGTCATCTGGTACAGCCGGGGGATGATCAATTGCAGGTAGTCCACCGCCGCCAGGGTCAGAACGCCGATCAAAAGAAAAATACCGTACTTGAGATAATACCGGTTGATGTGCTTCCCGAAGATCATGGAACCTGATTCCTCCGTTTGATTCTGCGAAAACAAATAGCTGAAACGCTTCCATTATAGAGGGTGATCTCTTTTCCCGCAAGGGGGAAAGGGAAATATTCTATTGCAGACAATTCCTTCATCAAGAAAGGGAACCAACCAAAAGCCTTCCCCTTGAGGGGAAGGCTTTTGGTTAGTTAGCAATATAAAGTATTCTTTCATCTTCGACTGGCCAATTATAAAAAAGCAAGAAAAACTCTAAAAAATCATGAAATCATGCAAAACAGAGAGAAAGAAGCAGAGAAACCGTTAAAGGTCAAAGAAAATCAAAATATAGAGGCAAAACATAATTTGACTATCTTTGACTATTATAGTATACTACAATCACCGAACAGGGAAAGGGAACGAAAGAAGCCCTCCCCCGAATCGGAACGGCGAAAGCCGGGAAAAATAACAATGAACCGCCCGATGGGCCGGAGCGATCCGAAGCCCCAGGGCCATAAAAAATGGAGGTTTGACTTATGAGTACGTATCTTCCTACCGTGTTTGGTGAAAACCTGATGGACGTTTTTGATGATTTTGACCGCGCTTTCTTCCGGGGCTTCCCGCAGCCTGACCGCGCCTTGTATGGCAAGAACGCGGCGCGCATGATGAAGACCGACGTGAAGGAAACGGAAGAGGGCTACGAGCTGGACGTGGAGCTGCCCGGCTTCAAAAAGGAAGAAATCAAGCTGGAGCTGAACAGCGGCTACCTGACCATCTCCACCGAAAAGAGCCTGGAGAAGAAGGAAGAAAAGAAGGGCAAAGTCCTGCGGCAGGAGCGCTATTCCGGCACCATGCAGCGCAGCTTCTACGTGAGCGGCAGCATCACCGAAGAGGACATCAAGGCCCGCTATGAAAACGGCGTGCTGAGCCTGACCATCCCCAAGAAGGAAGCCAGGAAAGTGCCCGAAAAGAAGCAGATTCTGATCGAAGGATAATCCAAAACCAACACAGCCGCCGGGGCATTCGCTCCGGCGGTGTTTTAATAAGCTGATCAGATACAAAAAAGCCATTTATTTCCCGCCGCGCACCTGAAAGCCCCTTTCATAGGGCTGGAGAGGAAGGAGCTCGATATCCGCTTTTTCTATATGAAGATGCGGCTGGCTTTTGAGCTGGATCAGAAATTTCCTCAGCTGCGCCGTGCCTCCCTGCGCCTCCAGCAGCACGGTGCCGTCCCACAGGTTTTCCACCCAGCCGGTCAGATACAGCTTTTTCGCAAGATACATGGCGGTATACCGAAACCCCACATGCTGCACCTGGCCAGAACAATGTACGCGCCATCGCGCCTGCGTGCATTTCAAATTCATTCTCCTGAAAGATCGAACCCGCCCGGCTTGCATATCCGGGCGGGCGTTATTTATTTGGCGGATAGATCAGATGGTGTTTTCATCGCTGAGCAGGTCTGCCAGCACCTTTTCCCTGACCTGGGAAACATCGGTCTCCCGGATCTTCTGGCGCAGGGGCAGCACGGCGCGGGGAGACACGCTCAGTTCGTCGATGCCGATGGACAGGAAGGTTTCGGTCAGGGCCAGGTCAGCGCCCAGCTCGCCGCAGATGCCCACCCACACGCCGTTCTTGTGGGCGTTGTCGCACACCATTTTCAGCGCGCGGAGCACGGCGGGATGATGGGGATTGTAGAACCGGCCCAGGTCGGCGTTCTGGCGGTCGCAGGCCAGGGTGTACTGGGTCAGGTCGTTGGTGCCGCAGGAGAAGAAGTCCACTTCCTTGGCCAGCCGGTCGCTCATGAGCACGGCGGCGGGGGTTTCGATCATGATGCCGATTTCCACGTCCTCGGAGAAGGGGATGCCTTCCTTTGTGAGCTCGGCCTTCACCCGTTCGCACATCTTCCGGGCTTCCTTCACTTCCCACACGCTGGTGACCATGGGGAACATGATGCCTAATTTGCCATAGGCGGAGGCACGGTACAGGGCGCGTAGCTGGGTGTGGAAGATTTCGGGCCGGTTCAGGCAGATGCGCAGGGCGCGGTTGCCCAGGGCGGGGTTCTCCTCATGGGGCATGTTGAAGTAGCCGATCTGCTTGTCCGCGCCGATGTCCAGGGTGCGGATGACCACTTCCCGGCCGCCCATGTCGGAAAGCACTTTCTTGTAGGCTTCAAACTGGTAATCCTCGGTGGGATAGTCGTCGCAGTTGAGGTACAGGAATTCGCTGCGGAACAGGCCCACGCCGCCCGCGTCGTTGCCCAGCACGGCAGCCACGTCGTCGGGAGAGCCGATGTTGCAGAACACCTTGATGGTCTGGCCGTCCTTGGTTTCGTTCGGCAGGCCCTTGAGCTTTTCCAGCATTTCCCGCTGCTTGCGCTGGTCTTCCATCTTCTTGACCAGATAGGCTCTGGCGTCCTCATCCGCGTCAATGACCACGTTGCCGGTGCTGCCGTCGATGATGACCTCGCGGCCTTCGTATTCGGGCTTCAATTGGTCGCCCACGCCGATGATGGCGGGGATGCCCATGGTGCGGGCCAGGATGGCGGTGTGGGAGGAGCCGGAGCCGCCCTCGGTGACGAAACCCAGGATCTTGCTCTTGTCCAGCTGCACGGTCTCGCTGGGAGCCAGGTCGTCCGCGGCCAGGATGACGGGAACGGGAGAGTCGATGCCGCCCTGGGCCACGCCGGTCAGCGCGGCGATGATGCGGTTGGAAACGTCCTTCACGTCCGCGGCGCGGGCCTGGAAGTACGGGTCGTCCATGGCGGCGAACATTTCGGAGAACTGAGCGGCGGCGTCCATCACGGCGGCTTCCGCGTTCAGCCGGTTTTCCTGTACGGCGGCCTGGATGGCTTCTTCGTATTCCATGTCCTCGGCCATCATCTGGTGGGTCTCAAAGAGCAGCGCGGCTTCGTCGCCCGCTTCGGCCCGGGCCTTTTCCGCCAGCTCGCCCAGCTGTTCGATGGCCTTTTCCTGGGCCGCCTTGAAGCGCTGCCATTCCACTTCCACGTCCTCCACCTCATAGCGGCGGATGGTGCTCTTTGCGCGCTGGTAGTAGTACAGCGGGCCAATGGCCACGCCGGTGGATACGCCCTTGCCCTGAATGGAAATCATGGGAATCCCTCCAATTCATCTTTTATTGTCTCGAAACATTTTCTAAAAAAAGGGAAACCAGCTTATGATGTTATCCTGAGCGAAGCTGAGCCAGAGGCGAAGCAAAGTCGAAGGATCTATGGATAATCTATAACACTGCTTGATTGATTGGATTGTGTGGAGATCCTTCGACTCCGTTCCGCTTTCGCTCCACTGCGCTCAGGATGACAAGGCTGTTTCCTGCCCTGAAAAAAACGGCTGTCCGCTGGGGCAGCCGTTTGCTGAGATGATTACAGGTTCGCCTTGAAGAACGCTTCGATGGCGGCGGCGGCGGTATCTTCGTCAGCGCCTTCGATTTCCACGGTGACGGTGTCGCCCTGCTTGATGCCCATGCCCATGAGGGCCATCAGCTTCAGCGCGTTCACGGCTTTGTCGCCCTTCTTCACGGTGACGGCGGAGGCGTACTTCTTGATTTCCTTGACCAGCACGCCAGCGGGGCGGGCATGGATGCCAACGGGATCAGTGATGGTGTACTCGAAAGACTTCATATTGGTTCCTCCTTTTATTTTTGTGGGGGAAACCGCTCTTTGGAGGCCAAAGAGCAGTTTCCCCCACACCCCTTTCTGAGAAAGCCATAGGGGATCACTTCGTTGCTTTTGACCTCTTCCGGGCTTGGATTCCGGATGATTCATCCATATCCCACAATATTTTTGATACAAGAATCTGTAAATGGAAAACCCTTTATGGTTTTCTTGGAAAGGGGACGAACCGTCGATGACCGCCTGTGGCGGAAATATCATCGACGGTGAGATCAGCCGAAACAAGCAATCTCCGCTGTGCGGAGTTGCGCCGATTGAGGCTGCGGAACTGGGGGAAACCATTCTTTGACCTTCAAAGAATGGTTTCTCCCAGGAGAATTCGTCTCTCCTTACTTCGCGCCGCAGTCGACGCCTTCCAGGTCGTCGGAGTTGGTGAGCAGCACGGCCACGGTGTCGCTGTAGCCGGCGGCC
Source organism: uncultured Eubacteriales bacterium (assembly GCA_902793245.1). GTDB lineage: Bacteria > Bacillota > Clostridia > Christensenellales > Aristaeellaceae > RUG563. The sequence continues at coordinate 9,948 of CADBCX010000037.1, forward strand.
TTGATCTTGGCGCGGTCAAAGATGATGAGGGGCTGGCCCAGCTTGACCTGGTCGCCTTCCTTGACGAGGCAGGTGAAGCCGTCGCCGTGCATATTCACGGTGTCAACGCCCACGTGAATCAGCATTTCCATGCCGTTGCTTTCGATGCCCACCGCGTGCTGGCTTTCAGCCACGGAGGAGATGGTGCCGTCGAAGGGAGCGACCACCTTGTCGTCGCTGGGCTGGATGCCGACGCCGTCGCCCAGCACGCCGGAAGCGAAGGTATCATCGGGAATCTGGTCGCGGGCGATGACGTTGCCCTTCACGGGCTGGAGCACCTGGCCCGCGGCGCAGCGGATGACGCTGACGGTGGGCACTTCGATGGCGGGAGCCGCGGGGGCGGCGGCAGCCTGGGGCTGCTCTTCCTTCCAGAGAACCCATACCAGGGCGAAGGCCACACCGGCGGAAATCGCCAGCTCAACCAGGTACAGGGGCACGTTGTTCACAGCGGGGATGGCGGGGATGCCGGTCACGCCGTAGACGGGAGCGCCCAGTCCGAACAGCGCGCCGAACAGCGCGCCGACCGCGCCGCCGGCCATGCCGCACAGGAAGGGCTTCATGAAGCGGAAGTTGATACCGAAGATGGCGGGCTCGGTGATGCCCAGGGAAGCGGACAGGGAAGAGGGGAAGGCTACGGACTTGGTCTTCTGGTTCTTCACCTTGAGGGCCACCGCCAAGCAGGCGCCGAACTGGGCGAAGTTGGCGGCGGAGGCGATGGGCATCCAGGTGTTCAGGCCGGTCTGAGCGATCATGCCGGCTTCAATGACGTTGTACATATGGTGCAGGCCCATGACCACGGTCCAGGGATAGATCGCGCCCATGACCACCGCGCCGATGGAGAAGCTGGCCAGCCACTTCGCGCCTTCCAGCACGTAGTTCTCCAGGATGGAGAAGATGGGGCCGATGATGGTGAAGGTGACGAAGGAGGTCACCAGCACGGTCACGAGGGGAGTCACGAACAGGTCGATCATTTCCGGCACGTGCTTATGCAGCCATTTTTCCACGGTGCTCATCAGCAGCACGGCCAATATGACGGGTATCACGTGGCCTTGGTAGCCGACCTGTTGGACGTTAAAGAACCATAGGTGCCAGGTGGGTATCGTGTCCAGGCCGCCGACGGTCCAGGCGTTGATGAGGGCGGGGTGCACCATCATCAGGCCGATGACGGCGCCCAGGAAGATGTTGCCGCCGAACACCCGGGCGGCGGAGATGGCCACCAGCACGGGCAGCAGGGCGAACGCGGTGTTGGCGACCAGGTCCAGGAAGGAGAACCAGTCGGTCTGGCCGAAAGCGGGCCAGAACTTCGGGATGGCTTCCACCAGACCCATCATCAGGCCGCTGGCCACGATGGCGGGCAGGATGGGCACGAACACGTCGCCGGGGGTCTTGAGGATCTTCTTCCACCAAGGCATCTTGGAGGCGGCAGCCGCCTTCACGTCGTCCTTGGTGGCGGCGGAAGCGCCGGTCACGGAGAGGAATTCGTCGTACACCTTGTTGACGGTGCCAGTGCCGATGATGAGCTGCAATTGGCCATTGCTCTCAAACATGCCCTTCACGCCGTCCACATTTTCCAGTGCCTGCTTGTTGACCTTGCTGTTGTCCGCAATCACCAGGCGGAGCCGGGTCGCGCAATGCGCCGCGCTGATCACGTTGGAGCCGCCGCCGATGTTGTCGGCGATCTCCTGGGCGCATTTTCTGTAATCCAGAGCCATGGGGTAACCCTCCTTTATTGTATGGATTGTCCAATTACAAGCGGATTTGTTACAATCAGCCCGATATTATTTCATTATACTGATCTATCTTCAATATGTAAATGGACATTTTTCTGACAATTTGCACAAATGCGGCTGTGCGATTTATCTGTTTTTTATATAAGCCCCAGCTTTTCAAACGCCCAGGCCAGGCCGTCCGCTTCCACCGACGGGCAGACGAGGTCGCTGATTTCTTTCAGCTTGGGGCTTCCGTTGTCCATGCAGACGGAATAGCCCACGGTTTCGATCATCTCCAGGTCGTTCATGCTGTCGCCAAAGCCGATGGTGTCCTGAATATCGATGCCGAAGGCTTCCGCCACGATCTTTACGCCCCGGCCTTTGTCAAACTGGCGGTTGACGAGCTCGCCGTTCAGGCAGTTGTGGGCGGCCACATCCTGCACCACGAAGTTGTAGTCCTTGCTCAAAGCGTCCATGGCGGGCTTTAATTGCTCCATGGTCCTGCACATGAACACGATCTTGTAGATGGGGCTGCCGTCGTACTGGCTCATGGGCAGGATATTCAGCTGTTCGGCCAGGGCCTTGCGCCAGCGAACCAGCTCGCTGTTGCCCTCGCCCGCCTGGGCCAGGAATTCGCCCAAGTCCTCGTCGCCCCAGGTAGCGTGCCGGGCCTCGATGGTGCGGAACACGCCCTGCTCCTTCAGCAGCTTCATGCCAATTTCAAAATGCTCCTTTTTCATGGGGCAATCGTACAGCACCCTGTCCCCCGCGAATACGTGTCCGCCTCCGCAGGCAACCGCGCCTTCAAAGCCCAGGGCCAGCACCGGGGCCAGCATGCCGGGATTGCGGCCCGTGCAGAGGAACACCAAATGCCCGTTTGCCTGAGCCTTCCGGATGGCTTTCATGGCGCTCTCGGGCGGGTTGTTGCTGCCCGCCGGCGTCAGGGTGCCGTCAATGTCCAGAAAGAGTATTTTTTTATTCATCCTCATGCCTCCTTTATTGTCCCGTTTTCACCTAAAGCTGTTGAGCGTATGAAAGAACCCGCGCCATATGAATTGTCTTCCGTTCGGTCTGAATTGCGTCTCCAAGTCTATCAATTTGATTATATCATAGAAATATCATATTCGCAACCATCGATCTGCCCGGATCGTTTGTTGCCTCCGCACGGATGATCTGATATAATAATACCGAAGAAAGCGCCATAGAACAAAATTGGACTTCCCGGAAAATCTTCCCTGCCGCGCCTGATCCGACAATCTCTTCACCCTAACCAAATCTGTTCATAACAGGAGGGGTACTTCCATGAGTCAACATGCCATTCCGCGTCCTGAACATCCCCGCCCGGACTTTCAGCGGGATACCTTTGAAAACCTGAACGGCCTTTGGCAATTTGCCTTCGATGATGAAAACGAAGGGCTTGCGCAATGCTGGTATCTGCCGGGGCATGCGTTTGATCGGCAGATCCTGGTGCCTTTCGCCTATCAGACGAAGCTCAGCGGCATCGGTCCCACGGATGAAATCCATCCGGTGCTGTGGTATCGGCGGCTTTTCACCGTCCCGGACGCTATGGCGGGCCAGCGGATTTTCCTGCGCTTCGGCGCTGTGGACTTTGAAGCCCGGGTGTATGTGAACGGCGCGCTGGCCGGAACCCACCGGGGCGGCTACACGCCTTTCTGCTTCGATATTACGCCTTTGCTGAAGGACGGCGAAAACGACCTGTGCCTCCGGGTGGAGGACGGGCCGGACTGCGCTCAGCCCCGGGGCAAGCAGTATTGGAAACGCGGCCTGATGGGCTGCTGGTACACGCCGGTCAGCGGCGTCTGGCAGACGGTGTATCTGGAAGCGGCAGGCGAAACCGCCGTGACGCGCGCCCACGTCACCCCGGACTTTGACCGGCATATGTGTACCGTGGATCTGGAGCTGGACGCTCTGCCCAAGGAAACGCTGGAAATCGAGGCGGCGCTGAGTTATGCGGGTGAGCCCGTCCGTTCCCTGCGCACGGAAATCTCCGCAAAACGCATTTTCCTGCCCATCGACCTGATTGTGCAGGGGTCCCTGGAGCCCATGCATGTGTGGTCTCCCGGCCATCCCGCGCTGTACGACGTGGATATTTTCCTGCGTAAAGAAAACAAGATCATCGACCATGTGCGCACCTATTTTGGCATGCGCAAGATCGAGGTCCGGGACGGAAAGGTGTATCTGAACAACTGCCCGCTGTATCAGCGCCTGATTCTGGATCAGGGCTATTGGCCCGATTCACTCATCACCCCGCCCAGCGACGAAGCCATTCAGCAGGACATCCGCATGACCCTGGCCTTCGGCTATAACGGCGCCCGGAAGCATCAAAAGCTGGAAGACCCCCGGTATTATTACTGGGCGGACAAGCTGGGCCTGCTGGTGTGGGGCGAAATTCCCAGTCCCTATGAGTTCTGCGCCGACACGATCAACAACCTGTACGCAACCCTCAGCGGCTTCATCGACCGGGATTTCAACCATCCTTCCATCATCACCTGGGTGCCCCTGAACGAAAGCTGGGGCGTGCGGCAGATTTACACTGATAAGCGACAGCAAGCCCTGGCAAGGCTTTTGTACCAGGCCGCCAAGGCCCTGGACGGCACCCGCCTGGTGTCGGTCAACGACGGCTGGGAGCAGGTGGAAACCGACATCTGCGCCCTGCACGATTACGCGGCGGAGGGCGCGGTGCTCTCTGCCCACTTCGCCTCCCGGGAAGCCGTGGAGAAGCACGCCTGCGACTGGCGGCCCTGCTACGCCCAGGGCGTGACGCCCACGGGGAAGGAAGCCTTTCTGGTGACGGAATACGGCGGCATCGCCTTCTCCACCATCGGCCTGCAGGGCGACGCGGGCGGCATGGAAAGCTGGGGCTATCACGACAAGGTGACCGACGAAGAAGCCTTCTTCGCCCGGTTCCAAAGCGTCACCGACGCGATCCGCGCCATCCCCTACTGCCAGGGCTACTGCTACACCCAGCTCACCGACGTGATGCAGGAGGTCAACGGCCTGCTGACTCCGGACAGAAAGCCAAAGGTGGATGTGCAGCGTTTCGCCGCGCTCAACCGCAATCCCGACGCGGATACCAATCAGGTTTCATAAAAAACCCAGGGGCAGGCTTTCTTCTGCTCCTGGTTTTTTCCGTTCATTCCGCAAACCGGATGATCTGGTTTTCCGCGTCTACGGTTGCTTCAACGCCGAAGGGCATAATGCAGCGGGGCATGGCGTGGCCGATGTTCAGGTTAAAAATAATCGGAAGATCGGGCCTGCCGATCACTTCGACCAGCAGCCGCCGGTATTCCTCCGCGTAGGTTTCATCCATGGGTTTTCCAGCCAGCACGCCGGAGACCGCGCCGAATACGCCCGTCTCCTTCAGGTATTCCAGCGCCTGCCGGTATTTTTCGGGAGACGGTTTTTCCTCGCTGGATTCCAGCAGCAGGATGCGCCCCTTCCAGTTCGCCGCGTCGGGAAACAGATGATACTTTTTGCACAGAACCGGCATGTCCGCATACCGTTCTCCGTCGAAAAAGTCATAGAGCGAATCAATGCAGCCGCCCAGAATTTTGCCGGAAAACACCGGCGCGCCCTGGAGCAGTTCAAAGCCCCGGTTGGGATGGCTGGGCACAGGTTTCCCCACCTGGTCGGGCGTGAATTGCTTCCTCTCCTCATACCACACGCTGCTGGGCATGATTTCCCGGATGCCGCCGGTGGTGATCAGTTCCTCAAAATACTTCCGGGTATAGGGATGCATTTCCGGGCCCAGCTCGCAAATATCCGCAAGGAAAGCCTGCCCGTAGAATGTGCGCAGGCCGACTTTGTGCAGCATCAGGTGATTGATCGTGGTGTCGGAAAAGCCGAGGAACACCTTGTCCGTGACCGCGTCCGCCAGCTCGTGATGGTCGAACAGGTACGGCAGCAGCCGGTAGGTATCGTCGCCGCCGATGGCGCACAGGATCATATCGACCTCGGGATCGCGGAACGCCCGCAAAAGATCCTCCGCCCGCTTCTCCGGGTGCGCCTTCACATATTCCATTCCCATGCGCGCGTGCGGCATGAACTTCACGTTCAGGCCGTATTCCTTCAGCCTGCGCAGGCCGATCTCCACTTCAAACTGAACACTGGGCTCTCCCACAATTCCGCTGGACAGGCTTACGATGGCGACATTCCTGATCATATGACTTATCCTCCTTGAAAGCGGTTTTTCAGGCTTGACGGAATCTTCGTCTTATCCTGTTCTCAAGCCAAAATTTTAGGAGAAGAATGGTATTCCTCATAATCGTGCGGCACTTGCAGGATACCTTCGCCGTTCCATTTCAAAATGGGTTCATATCCCAGCTTGGCGTACCAGCGCGCCACGCCGGTATAGTGGATATAGCTGATATCGAATCCTTCCTGTTTCAGGATGTCCGTCGCCAGCTGCACCATCCGCAGGCCAACGCCTTTCTTGCGAAAGTCCGGCACCGTGCCCACGCACCCCGGCCCGCCGATTTTGAGGTTTTCATAGGACTTCATATCCTCGATGATGCAGAAGCTGACGATCCTGTCTCCGTGATATGCGCAGAATGTCCGGGGCTTTTTTTCATAAATCGGCGCCCAGCCCTCTTCCACCTGCCGCACCGCTTCCAGCAGCTTGTCCGCATCCCCGCGAAAATATTCAAACGTGATTTCAGGCGGCACGTCGATCTTTACCGCGTCAACGGAAAAATCTTTCAGCCACAGAATCATTTCTTCATATTCTTTATCCTTCGGGATGCTTTGGATGTATTCCCGCTGAAAAAAGCCGGGGTGCATGCACTGAAACATCCGGACATAATCCAATCGCTGCATAAAACCATTCCCTTTCCGTTGCGATTCATGTAGGCCTGGGGAAACTCCCCGTTCCCTGAACAACCCTTTTCTGTTTATTTCCTGTATCAATGTTCTGTGGCTATTGCATCGCCGCGGCAAAAATGATATGATACCGGCGGACTTCAAAGCCCGATTTTTACTCATTTGGGAGCTTAAGCTTTTATGAAAAACAATCTGCGGGAAAACCGCACGGCTGGGGCGATTTTGATCAATATGCTGCTGGCGGCGGTCAGCCTGTTCGCCAACGGCTTCGGCGTGTACCTTACCATCCAGGCGAACATCGGCGCGGGGCCCTGGGACGTGCTGAACCTGGGCCTGTCCAAGACCCTGGGCATCCTGTACGGCACCGCGTCCATCGCCGTGTCCTGCACGATATTAGCCATTGATATTCTATTGAAAGAACCCATCGGCATCGCCATGTTCATCGACGCGGTGGTGGTGGGCAAGGCCGTGGACTTTTTCAACCACATCCACGCCGTTCCCCCGGCCTCTTCCCTGCTGACCGGCGTGCCCATCATGATCGTAGGGCTGTTCATCATGGCCTATACCCAGTTCACATACATGGCCGCCTCCCTGGGCTGCGGGCCCCGGGACACGCTGCTGGTAGGCCTGGCGAAGCGGGTGAAGCGCATTCCCATCGGCGCGGTGAGCATCGCGCTATTGAGCCTGGCCACCCTCATCGGCGGACTGCTGGGCGGGCCGGTGGGCGTGGGCACGCTCATCTGCGCTTTCTGCACCGGCCCCATCATGCAGCTGGCGTTCCGCACCGTGCGATTCGACGCCACAGGCATCAAGCACCAGCGCATGACGGATTCCCTGAAAGTGTTCTTATCCGGGAGGAAACCGGTGAAGCGGGGGGCTTAACCCTGCTTCGGGCCGAACCGGAACACGTTCCAGGACGCCTTTTCCAATTTCGCCGTCAGGACGCCGCCGTCCAGGCGGTTTTCTTTTACAGTTTTGGGAAGCAGCGCATTCGGGTTTTCAAAGGTGTTCATAGCGTCCGGGCTGTCGGCATGCATTTCGATCTGCTCCCGCAGTTCCAGCCCCGCAAAACCCCGGATGTCCAAGGTGAATTCCTGGGCTTCTTCCAAATCGGCGTTGATGACGAACACCGTCAGTTCGCCGGTTTCTTCATCGAACGCGGCGGCGGCCTGGATGGTATCCACGTCCTCAAAGCCGCCGTACTGGTTCATGTCGTCGATAGCGTAGCCCGGTACGTCATAGCGCTCACATTCCACGGGGCACAAAAGCGACACGCCTTTGGCCCAGCGGATCATCTGGGTGAAGGGATAGTAGGCCGCGCCCTTCCAGACGTGTTCCCGGTCGGTGCGGCAGAGGCAGCCCAGGCCGCCGGTGGCGCAGCCGATTTTCACCCGATCCGCGTGGCGCAGCATCACCATCATGGTGCTGGCGGTACCCAGAGCTTGCAGCATTTCGTTCCCCAATGGCGGATTGCGGCGGGTGGCCCAGTTGTCCGGGTCGTGGCGCACGTACTTCCGGTCGGGATTGAACAGCCCGAACATGTCCGCATTCTGCCGTCCGGCCAGGCCCAGATGGGCTTCGCCCCGGGGCCGCACCATGCTGCCGTACTCGTCCAGGGACAGCATCATGGTTTTCTTGGTGCGCAGCTTGGTTTTCAGGTAATCGCACAGGGCGATTTCGGTGCGGATGTAATCTTCAAACGCCTTGTAGCCCGCCAGCAAAGCCTTCGGCAGATCGGGCGGCGCGGAATGGTAATGGTGCAGGGAAATGTAGTCCACCGCGCTGTAGCACTGCTCCAGCACCTGCATGTCCCAATCCGGATAGTGATTCAGGAAGGGCGAGGAGGAAACGCAGGCGATGGTTTCGATGGTGGGGTCCACCCACTTCATGGCCTTGCTGGTTTCGTGGGCCAGCACGCCGTAAGCCCGGGGATCTTTTTCATAGGATGCAATCTGCCACGGCCCGTCCATTTCGTTGCCGAGACACCAGGTTTTCACGCCATAGGGCTTTGCGTGTCCGTTCTTCCGCCGCAGGTCGGCCCAGGAAGAGCCGCTTTCAAAGTTGGTGTATTCCACGCAGTCTGCCGCGTCCTGCAAGGTGCCGGTGCCCAGGTTCACGGTGTAAATCGCCTGCGTCCCGGCCTTTTCCGCCCATTGCAGATATTCGTCGTGGCCCACGTCGTTGGGGATGTACTGGAACCAGGCCATGTCCAGATGCTGCTTGCGTTCCGCCAATGGCCCGATGGAGTCCTTCCACTGCCAGCCGGACACGAAATTGCCGCCCGGCAGCCGCACGCAGGGCAGGCCGGTTTCTTTCAGCGCGGAATAGAAATCTTTCCGCAAGCCCTGTTCGTCGGCCTCGGGATGCTTGGGATTGTACATGCTGCCGTTCACCATGGAGCCGATGGGCTCCAGAAACGCGCCGAACAGCCGGGGAGAAATCTCACCTGCGCGATAGGATGGGTGCAGAGTCAATTTCGCTTTTTTCATGGTTCTTCTCCTTCTTTGCTGTTGATTGAGGTTCCTTCCCCCGTGTTTGCGTTTTGAGGGATTTTTTCGGATCATATGATTGCTGCCAGCCTATTTGAAGGGGAACGGAGCAGGGGCCTGTGCGGCCCCTGAACCCTGCACCAGGGCGGTGAGTGTCCGCGACCTCAATCGGCGCAAGTCCGCTTGATGCGGACATTGCTTGTTTCGGTCGATCTCAGCCCGGACAAGATAACCGC
>CADBCX010000038.1 GCA_902793245.1 uncultured Eubacteriales bacterium
GAAGGGGGTCTGGGGGAAACCGCTCTTTGGCCTCCAAAGAGCGGTTTCCCCCAGAAAGGACTTAATATGTTATTCCGTATGATCCGCGGCGTGCTCTTTCATCAGAAGGGCAAAATGCTTTTGATCGCGCTGACCATCGCGCTGGGCGCGTCCCTGGCGACGGGGATGCTGAACGTGGTGCTGGGCGTGGAAGAAAAGGTCAACAAGGAACTGAAAAACTACGGGGCCAATATCACGGTCAAGCCCAAGGATTCCTCCCTGCTGTCCGACATCTACGACGTGGGCGAAGGGGCGGAGCTGAACGCCGCTTACCTGCGGGAGGATGAACTGGGGAAGCTGAAAACCATCTTCTGGGCGTTCAACATCGTGGACTTTACGCCCTTCCTGGACGCGCAGGTAACGCTGCCGGACGGAAGCGCGGTCAAAATGACGGGCACCTGGTTTAACCACCATTTGGATTTGCCCACCGGCGAAAGCTTAGACGCGGGCGTGGTGGGGATGCGCTCCTGGTGGGACGTGACGGAAGGCCGCTGGCTGGATGAAAAGGACGAGAACGCCGCTTCCGAAATCATGGTGGGCGCGCTGCTGGCGCAGAAGATGGGCTGGCACGCGGGCGATACCGTGCATATCGCCGCTTCTCATGGCGAAAAAGACGTGACCATCGCGGGCGTTTACGACGCGGGCGGCGACGAGGACGAGCAGATTTTCGGGATTCTGGACTTGGTACAGGCTTTGACCGACCGGGAAAACAAGGTGGCCTCCATCGAAGTGTCCGCCCTGACCACCCCGGACAACGAGCTGGCCCGCCGGGCGGCCCGCAATCCCGCCGCGCTGTCCAGCCGCGACTATGAAACCTGGTACTGCACGGCTTACGTCAGCGCCATCTGCTACCAGATTCAGGAGGTCATTACCGGCTCCGTGGCCAGCGCCGTGCGCAAGGTAGCCGAGAGCGAGGGTACTATCCTGGACAAAACCAAGCTGCTCATGATCCTGATTACCGCCCTGAGCCTCATCGGTTCGGCCCTGGGCATTTCCAACCTGGTCACCGCCTCCGTCATGGAGCGCAGCCAGGAAATCGGCCTGCTCAAAGCCATCGGCGCGCGGGATCATTCCATCACCGGCGTGGTGATGACAGAGATATTGATCACCGCCCTGGTAGGCTTCGGGGCCGGGTATTTCCTGGGCTTCGGTTTTGCCCAGCTGATCGGGCACAGCGTCTTTGGCTCGGCCATCGACATGAACCCCAAGGTCGCGCCCATCGTGGCGGGGCTCATTGCTCTGGTCACCATCGCGGGCAGCCTGCCCGCCATCCGCCAGGTGCTGAGACTGCGGCCCGCGGAAGTGCTGCACGGGGGACGGTAAGAGACGGAGTTTTCTGGGGGAAACCGTTCTTTGGAGGCCATCCCCCAGTTCCGCAGCCTCAATCGGCGCAACTCCGCAAAGCGGAGATTGCTTGTTTCGGCTGATCTCACCGTCGATGATATTTCCGCCACAGGCGGTCATCGACGGTTCGTCCCCATTCCAAGAAAGCCATAAGGGAGAAAGCATTTATGACGAAAAGACGAATGTTCCTTCGCATGATTACAGCATCGCTGCTGAGGCGGCGCTCGCGTATGCTGATTGCGCTTTTGTCCATCGGCATCGGGGCCACGATCTTAGCGGGGCTGGTGACCATCTATGTGGACGTACCCCGGCAGATGGGCGCGCAGTTCCGTTCCTACGGCGCGAACATGCTGCTGCTGCCCAAGGACGGCGAAACCCTGAACAGCGAAAGCCTGACGGATGCGCTCAAGGCCATCCCGGAGGATGCGCTGGTGGGCGCGGCCCCTTACCGCTATGTGCGCCTGGACATGACCACCCGGCAGCAGTCCTTCACCGCCGCGGGGACGGATTTTGCTGAAATCACCAAGACCAGCCCCTATTTCAGCGTGGAAGGCGCGTACCCCGCCGAAACCCGCCAGGTGCTGGTGGGCAAGGAAATCGCGGACACCATCGGCGCGAAGCTCGGCTCCACCATGGAGTTGACCTACCAGCCGACCAGTCCTGCGAATGACAAAACTCCGGAGGAAAGCCGCTTGCCCGGTGCGTCCCTGTCCGGCAGCGCGGAGGGCTTCGGCGGCGGGATCGTGTACGTCAGCGCGGTATTGGATGAGGAGGCAAAGATTGCTTCCCTTTCCGTGGACGTCTCCACCCAGACCCCGGAATACGGCGGACGCATCCCTGAGGATGAAGCGTTCCTGCATCAGTTCATCGGCAAATCCCTGCCTTTGACAATGGGCGACGGCGTGGACGCATTGACCGGCGCGACGGTCACATCGGGCGCGGTAGTGGATGCCTTGAACAAGGCCACAGAGGCGGCGGTTTCCGTCCAGCCCAAGACGCTGAACTTCACCGTGACCGGCATCCTGACCACCGGCGGCGAGGAAGAAAGCTATGTGTTCCTCTCTCTCTGGGACATGGAAACCATGACCGGCGCGGATCAATTGGACGTGGCGGAGCTTTCCGTGTCCGCCGGCGTGGATCAGCTGGAAGCCTACGCCGATACGATCACCGAAAACAGCGGCAGCGTCCAGGCCCGGCTGGTCAAGCGCGTGGCGCGCTCCGAAGCGTCGGTGCTGGAAAAGCTGACAGCGCTGGTGTTCCTGGTTACGCTGGTGGTGCTGCTCCTGACCATGATCTGCGTATCCACCACCATGATGGCGGTGGTGTCCGAGCGCAGGCGGGAAATCGGCCTGCGCAAAGCCTTGGGTGCGTCGGACGGCTCCATCCGGGCGGAGTTCCTGGGGGAAGGGCTGTTCCTGGGCCTGCTGGGCGGCGTGATGGGGGCCGTCTTAGGCTTCGTGTTCGCCCAGGTGGTGAGCGTCAACGTGTTCGGCTCCTCCATCACCTTCCAGCCCCTGCTGCTGCCCGCTGCCATTATCGTGTCCATGGCCATCGCGGCGGCCTCCTGCCTGCTGCCCATCAAACACGCCGTGGCGATTGACCCCGCTATCGTCCTGAAAGGAGAATAAAAGCGATGAGCTTATTGGAATTGAAAAATGTCTCAAAGATTTACGGTGAACTGAAAGCGCTGGACAATGTGAACATCCACGTGGATCAGGGCGAATGGGTGGCCATCATGGGCCCCTCCGGCAGCGGCAAAAGCACCATGATGAACATCATCGGCTGCATGGATAAGCCCACCAAGGGCGAAGTGCTGCTGGACGGCGTGGACATTTCCAAGGAAAGCAGCAAACGCCTGACCGACATCCGCCGGGACAAGATCGGCCTGATTTTCCAGCAGTTCCACATGGTCAATTACCTGACCGCCGTGGAAAACGTGATGGTGTCCCAATACTACCATTCCATGCCCGACGAAAAAGAAGCGCTGGAAGCCCTGGGCCGCGTGGGCCTGCGCGAACGCGCCCGGCACCTGCCCAGCCAGCTTTCCGGCGGCGAGCAGCAGCGCGTGTGCGTGGCCCGCGCCCTCATCAATCATCCGGAATTGATCTTAGCTGACGAGCCCACCGGCAACCTGGACGAAGCCAATGAAAACATCGTGCTGGATCTCTTCGCCCAACTGCATAAAGAGGGCACCACCCTCATCGTCGTGACCCACGACCCTGAGGTGGCCGAAGCCGCCCAGCGCACCATCGTGCTGGAGCATGGGAAAGTGGCAAGAGAAGTCATCAACGAGAATTTTGGGAAGTAAGCCTTCCCATTGAGAAGCAATATCTTCAACTAAGGGTGAAACGCCATCAGCCAACGAACGATAAATCGAGCAAAAGCATTGTCATCCTGAGCGCATCCGAACGCGAAGGATCTCATAGTAACGAGATAAATCAAGCAACATACTACCCAGCAATGAGATCCTTCGCGTTCGGATGCGCTCAGGATGACAGTGATAATTCCATTCTTAAAAAACTGTTAGGAGAAAAAATACGTGAAAAAACGGATCATTCCGGCAATTGTAATACTGATTCTATCAATCGTTATTATCATCGGCAGTCAAACCTTCCTATCCCCCTGCGTGCATGACGACGGCTCCTCTGGCCCGTGCCGTGGAGCGGGGCAAATGCTCCTGGGGCTGGGCTGCGCGCTCGGCGTCTTGGCCGCGCTTTCCCTGTGGGTGGAGCGCGCCCGGTTTGGGGTTTATCTTAGCCTCCTGCCTCTCTGCGTTCTTGGCATCCTGACCCCCGGCACGCTTCTTGACCTGTGCCGCATGAGCACCATGCGCTGCCGGATGGTAATGCAGCCCGCCATGATCATCCTGTTTTCCGCGGCGCTGCTGTGCGCTCTGATCGGCGCGGTTCTGACCGCAAGAAAGAAAGCATGACCATGAAGCATTTTTCTTTGTCGCTGAAAAACCTCCTGCGCAAGCCCGGCCGCACCGTGACCCTGGCCCTGCTCACCGCGTTCCTGGCCCTGGCGGTGTTCGGCGGGTCGGTGGTGGTGCTGTCCCTGCGCAGCGGCCTGAACAGCCTGGAAGCCCGCCTGGGCGCGGACATCATCCTGGTGCCCTCCGAGGCCCAGAGCAAGGTGAGCTTTCAGAACATGTTCCTCCAAGGCACCACCGGCGCGTTCTACATGGACGCCGCCGTGCTGGACAAAGCCCTGGAAGTGGATGGCGTGGAAAAGGCCGCGCCCCAGACCTTCCTGGCTTCCCTGAAAGCCGACTGCTGTTCCATCAAGATTCAGGTGATCGGCATCGACCCGGAGAAGGACTTCACCGTCCAGCCCTGGATTGCCCGCAGCCTGACCCGGGAACTGGGCGACATGGACGTGGCCGTGGGCTGCAAGGTGGAAGCGGGCATGGGCGAAATCATCCGCATCTATGAGCAGCGGTGCAAAGTGGTGGCCCGCCTGGAAGCCACCGGTACCGGCTTGGATACGGCGGTGTACTGCAACATGAACACCATGAACGCGCTGCTGGCCGCCGCCGAGGAAAAGGGCGTCAGCCATAAAATCGAAAGCGGCGATGCCGTGATTTCCGCCGTGTATGTGAAGGTGAAGGATGGCTGCGACATTGACGCCGTGAACAGCCGCCTGAATGGTCACATCCGCAAGGTCGCCGCCGTGCGCACCCGCAGCATGATTACCGGCGTGTCCGACAGCCTGGCGGGCGTCAGCCGCACGGTGACGCTCCTGATTGCGGCGGTGTGGGCGCTGGCGTTCATCATCCTGCTGCTGGCCTTTGTGCTCATCATCCGGGAGCGGGCAAGGGAATTTGCCGTGCTGCGCCTGGTCGGCGCGTCCCGCGGGATGCTTTCCCGCATGGTGCTGCTGGAATCGTCGCTGTGCGGGCTGCTGGGCGGCCTGACCGGCGTGGGGCTGGCGGCGCTGCTGCTCTTTCCCTTTGCCCAGCTGATTGAAAGCGCCTTGAAGCTGCCCTACCTGATGCCGGACGCGGGCAAGGCGCTGCTGCTGGCAGCGGGAACCGTCCTGCTGTCTGTCGTCGTGGCGGCGCTTTCCAGCGTCGTCGCGGCGTACCGCCTGAGCCGGATTGATCCCGGCACGGCGCTGCGGGAGGGAAACTGAGATGGCCGTGAAAGCTGAAAACATTGCCAGGCGGTATTTCCGCAAAACGGGCGGGGCCAATTATTTCTATGCCGTAAAACCTCTGAGCCTTGAAATCGAAGCCGGGGAAGTCGCCGTGCTCACGGGCCGCAGCGGCAGCGGCAAGACCACGCTGCTGAATATGCTCTCCGGCCTGCTGGCCCCCACCGAAGGCAAGGTGTGGATCGACAGCACCGACCTGTACAGCTTAGATGACAAGGGGCTATCCCGCCTGCGCGGCGAGAGGATCGGCGTGGTGCCCCAGGGCCGCAGCGCCATCGACACCTTGACCGTGCTGGAAAACATCCTGCTCCCGGCGAAGCTGTATGGCAGGCCCCTTCCCATTGAAGCCGCTTCCCGATGGATGGAAAGGCTGGATATCGCGAACCTCCGGGACGCCCGTCCCGCCGAGCTCTCCGGCGGCGAACTCCGCCGCATGGCCATCGTCCGCGCCCTGGCGCAAAGCCCCGATTTCCTCTTTGCCGACGAACCCACCGGCGACCTGGACGACGAAAACACCAGCCTGGTTTTATCCGCGTTCCGCGATTATGCCCACCAACAGAAAAAAGCCGTCTTCGTGGTCACCCACGAAAACGACGCCTTACAGTATGCCGACCATATTTATAAAATGGACGGCGGGCAGATCATGTAAAAATATTTCTGGGGGAAACCGCTCTTTGGAGGCCAAAGAGCGGTTTCCCCCAGACCCCTTTCCGAGAAAACCATATAAGGGGAAACATATTTCAATTATATACGGTCATAATAGACTTCTAATTTGATAGTATTTTTTTCTTCTCCTGGCTGATTCGTCGTCAGGTTATTTAATCTGTTTGCAGATTGCCGCAAAGGATTCCTCTGAAAGATCGTGTTCGATCTTGCAGGCATCCTCTTTGGCGATATCTTCCGGGACCCCGATCTGAATCAGATATTTGGTCAGCGCCAGATGGCGGTCATAGATTTTCCGCGCGATGGCGTAGCCTTTGTCCGTCAGGGAAATCAGCCCGTCCGTGCCCATATTGATATACCCGTTTTCCCGCAGGTTTTTCATGGCGAAGCTGACGGACGGTTTTGTCACGCCCAGGCCGCTGGCAATGTCGGTGGACCGGGCGTGGCCTTTCTTTTCCAACAGCATTAAAATCTGCTCCAAATAGTCTTCCGCTGATTCATAAATATTCATCGGGTCCTCCTCTCCGCTGCAATGCCGCGCTTCCCTATGCGCCGCGACAGACATGTGTTAGCATAATCTTACAACATATATTATATTCCTATCTTTTAAAAACGCAAGGCTTTTTGCAAAAAAGAGTTGCTGCATTCTGTAAAAAAACGCTTGACTCTCCCACTGTGTCAGGCATTAAAATAGAGCCGAGCTCAAAAAGAACAGCAGCAGGAGGTACCGCCATGCTGAAGATCGGAGAATTTTCTAAGCTGTCCAGGGTCAGCGTCAGGATGCTGCGCCACTATGACGAGATCGGTCTCCTGAAACCGGCTGAAATCGACCGCTTCACGGATTACCGGTATTACAGGGAAGACCAGCTTCCCACCGCGGGCCGCATCGCGGCGCTGAAGGATATGGGGTTTTCCCTGGCCGACATCGTGAAGCGTATGAAAAAATGCGGCTTCCGCGTCTTTTTCATGACCCGGAAGCAGATATGATATTGAAACGGAAGATGCGTTTTTTTATTTACATTGAAAGCTTGTCACAGGCCCTAAGTAGGAAACTGGCAGTTCCTTTTCTGCCGGACACAAAACAATCCGCTCAAAGGCTACGAAGGGTGACCCGCCGTACAGACGCAAATGGTTGATGCCGGCAGTGCAGGAAACGGCCATTTGTTTGATTCGGATGTTGTTCCGCACACACATATCCCATTCCCGGCAATTCAGCTTCAAGGACTGGAAGCCTTCTTCCACACCATTGATTTCCACGATTTCACTGCCATTCAATTGAAAGCCAAAGCATAAGCGATGACGCATATCGGCTGTGTTGGAAGGGGCCATATACAGAAGCATTGTATAATTGCCTGTCCGTTTTGCTTCAAAGGTATATTCCACCCAGGGACGTTCCTCCGCATCGGATACATCCCGCGCCGGTGGAAGCACTTTGACAGCGCTGCCGGTACGTCCGTAAGGTGTCAAAAGGATAAAAGCGGATTCCATGCTGTCCTGTTTCGAGGTAAAGCCTCCCGCGTCCATACAGACTATACCGTTTTCTTCCAAATAACAGCCTGCCGGAAAAGACGACAGATCACGGTTCTCCGCTTCAACTAGGATTCTTGCTTCCGCGCTTCCATGCAAAAGGATCACGCCGGTATCCCGGCCTTTCAGGATCGCCCGGTCAATGGTGATCGTGAGGACATCCTTATCCGCTGTCACACCGTTAGTACGCGATAAGCGAAGCCAGGGGCAATCCGTTTCCAACGTATAAGAAACGGGCTCACTGCTCGCACACGCCAAATCAACACGCAGCTCGGACACACCCTGCCGCAGCGCGTCATCCAACCGCAGGGTATCTCCTGTCCAGCGGCTGCCGATGGTGAAACGTCCGCTCAGTGTATCGGCGGCCAGCAGCCTGGGCTGATTGGCTCCTTCAACATAGGTCATGGCAGGATACAGGCAGCCGTCCGAGCACCAGCTTGTAAAGCCTATGTGCTCGCTGAGCGCCATGCCGTCAAAGCGGCCTCTGCCGATGGCATGATATTGCGCTGTCAGGTTTCTGTCTTTGAGAATGCATGCTTTGATCCTCTCTGCCCAGCGGTTGGCCTCCATGCGCCCCTGGGAAGCATAAAACTGATTCCTTCCTGCGCACAGCCACATGATGCAGTGATTGGCGGAGGCTGCAGCGGGATAATACAGCAGATCCCAAAACGCGGGAAGCGCTTTTTTAGGACACTTTTTCAATAAAGCCGTCGCTTCCTTTTCGATTTGGGAGGCTTGTTCCAGCAGATTTTCCGTTTCGCGGAAATGAACCGGATGATAGACGCTTGCATTCATGATCTCCGGTTTTCGGTTATGGTTGATCAGGGTATAGGCGTCCAGCAGGCGGCAGATCACACGCCTGTTTTCTTCAGTGAAAGTCCCTCCAAACTGCTGATTCACCCAGTGGGCTGTCCACGCTCCGGTGCTGTTCAGTTTTTTCGTGCCCCAGGCATCCATATCATAAGCCAGCTCCATAAAATAGCACAGCGGGTATTCCAGCAAACAAATATCTCCGATATTGGCGATCCATACTTCCCGGATGCCGCCATCATATGCGGCAGTCAGCTGTTCCCACATTTTGGGCAGGTAATTCGTATTCATCCAATCGTAAGCGTAGGCGCCGCCATGAAAATCCAAATGATAATAGAGGCCGAAGCCGCCTTTATGGGAAAGCATGTCCTGGGTCGGCAGAGAGCGCAGGTTGCCGAAATTATCGTCTGTGAGCATCAGCGTGACCCCTTCAAGCGCGGGATCATTCATCAGCCCCGGTGTTTCCTTATCTCCATAGTAAAACCGCTCCACTTCCGTAAAGAGAACAAAAAGCCTTTTAACCTCATCCAATTGAGGACGAACCCATTTTCGGATCAGACCATTCTGCGCCTGAAGCACATCCCGAAGCAAAGCGATATTCTCTCTGAGCCCTGCGCCGTTTCCCAGAATAGGCGTATCCTGTTCGCCGCGCATACCGACTGTGATATAGTTATCATATGGCTTGTTCCTTTTGAGCCCATCCTCCCAGAAACGCAGGATGCCTTCCCGATTGGTACGAAAATCCCAGGCATCCCCATAAACAGAGTTTTTTCCGCGCATCAAACGGTATTCTTCACCTGCCCGCATGCACGGTTCATGGTGGGATGTGCCCATCACGATGCCCATCTCATCCGCCAGGGCAGCGCTATCCAATCCGGGCCCATCCAGGCTGAAACAGCTTTTCCACATGGCGGGCCACAGATAGTTTCCTTTGAGACGCAGGATCAACTCAAACACATGGCTGTAAAACGTCGCGTTAAAGCCGCCGAAGCGGTTCCGGGCCCATGTGCCCAGCGCGGGCCATTCGTCGTTCAGGAAGATTCCACGATACCGTACAGAGGGTTCTTTCGATATATGGGTATCCTTTTCCGTCAGGATCACCTTGCCGCGTTTTTCAGGAAGCGCCTCAGACCAATCCACCAACGGAGAAACGCCCAATAGCTCGCTCAGATGGAAAAGCCCGTAGATTGTGCCCCGCTTATCGCTGCCCGCGATTACAAGCGCGGTTCCGATCTGGGGAAAAGGCTGCTCCACCAGTTGAAATAGGTAGCATTCCCATTTGTTTTCAATAGCGGATAGATCAATTCTGCCCGTTTCGGACAATTGCCGCAGCCATCCGCTTTTTCCAATCGTCCCGATCAATACGGCCTGCGGTGCCGGATTCAAGGATTCGCTCCGCTCGGGGCGTTTCCCGATCACCTTTTGCACATCCCCGCAAACGAGATCGGCAACCCTTTTTACACCTGGGAAAGCGGTTTGCTCGCAGCAAAACAGCGGAACATCCTGATGGAATAACAGCTGCATTTTTATCCTCCATTCTAAGAACAGGGGATACTGTCCATCCGGACAATATCCCCTGCATATCATGCTTTTTTCTTGCTTGAATTACTTCGCGTATTGGGCGGGATAAACGCCGGTCAGATAGCCATTGTCATAGGCCTGGCCGCGTTCTTCCAGAATCTGACGGAGACCGGCTTCCATGAGCTGGTTCAGCCAGTAATCATAGGTAGCGTCAAACTCATCTGCGGGGCAGGTAACGACCTGCGTCAGGAATTCGCCTTCCTTCTGGGTGACCATTTCCTTGTAATCCGTTTCGGCCTGGATTGTCGCCGAACAGTAGCAGGCGGGCAGAGGATCTATTAGCTGATCGGCGTAAGCCTGGGCAACGTAATTTTCATAGCCGGTGAAGGCAAGGGCCACAGCCCTGGCGTTCTTTTCAGGAGAGCCGTAATTGTTGCCGTTGGCAATGAAGCACACGTCGCCCGCATGCATCTTGTATTCATCGGGCACATCGCTGGTCGCTTTCACGCCCACAGGAATGCCGTCTTCGTTCAACCCTTCATAGTTCACGCCTTCCACACCGTTCTGCAGGAAGAACATGTTCTCGGGGAGAGACATCCAATCCAGATACTTGATGGCCGCTGCGGCCACTTCATCGCTGACCCAGCCGGGAATGAAGATTTTCAGGCCGTTGGCGGCATAGGTGCTGTGGAAAGTATAGCCATCTTTGTTGGTCATGCAGTTGGCGGGCAGCCAATAAGCGCCTGGCACATTTTTAGCCATTTCCTGCTGGAAAGCGGTATCGATGCGGAAGGGGTCATCGTAGGCGGAAATCTTGGTGCCGACCTGACCCAGGTGAAATTTCTGGTTGTTGGAATCGTCCGTGGCGTCCAAAGGATAGTCGGGATTGATGATGCCGTCATGGTAGAAGGTATTCAGCAGGCGGTAGGCTTCCCGGGCGCCGGGCAGGGTTTCCAGCCAGGTCTGGGAGGCCAGGTAATCCCGCTCAGTAATGTTTTCCCAATCCAGATAGCTGTTGACCAGCAGGGAGAAGCCCCACAGCGGATTGGCTTCATACATGCCGATGGCATAGGGCAGGGTCACATCTCCGCCCAGCTTGGCGTCGCGGGCAGCGTACAGATAGGCGATCCACTCATCGCGGGTGGCAGGAGCGGCCATGTTCAGCTTTTCCAGCCAATCGCCGCGAACAAACACGCCGATCATGCCGACGCTCAGGCGGCGGGCAACCAGGTTATAACGCACGCCGTCTTCCGCGTTAATGCCATATTTGAGGCATTCTTCACCGAGGAAAGCTTTCAGGTTGGGGCCGTAGGCGTCCAGCAGCTCGTCCAGGGGCTTGATGCCGCCCATGTCGATGTAGGTCTGCAGGGGAGCGTCATATGTCACGCACAGGTCAGGCGCTGTGCCTCCGGCCAGCTGGGTGTTGATCAGGGCTGATTCTTCCCAGCGGGAGACAGAAACGAATTCGATCTTGATATGATTGGGATCGCCGAAATGCTCCTGGGCATAGTGCAGCTGCATGCAGTCTTCCACGTTGAAGCCCGCGCTGTTGCGGTCGAAGCACTCTACCCGCAGGGTGATCCAATCATCGTCCGCCGCCAGGGCGGAGGACGCCAGGCTCATCACAAAGATGAGGCTGAGCAGGATAGCCAGGGTCTTTTTCATGAGGATCTCTCCTTTCAATATTGATGAACCGCGTCCGCGGATCAATCCGTGAGGATCAATAGGTCAGCCCTTCACGGCGCCGATGGTGGCGCCCTGCACGAAGTATTTCTGTATAAAGGGATAGACAACCAGGATGGGAAGTGTGGCAAAAATGATGCTGGCGGATTCGATAGATTCGGATACGTTGCGCCCCGCGTCCGCCGCGTTGCCTTCCACCATACTGATTTCCACGCTGGTGATGCCTTTAATCAGGTAATACAGCTTCAGCTGCAGCGGCTGCAGGCTGCGGGAGTTGATATAGTACAGCGCATCCGAAAAGCTATTCCATTTGCCCACCGCGTAAAACAGGGACAACGTGGCGATTGAAGGAAGAGAGAGGGGCAGGATGATCCGGAACAGCACCTGAAAATCGTTTGCGCCGTCAATGGTCGCGGCTTCTTCCAGTTCCCTGGGTAGCCCCAGAAAGAAGCTCTTCATGATGACCACGTTGTAGGTAGAAATAACGCCCGGCAGTATAAGAGCCCATATTGTATCAATCATTCCCAGGTTCCGAATGTTCAGATATGTGGGAATCAGACCGCCGGAGAAATACATGGTAAACATGACCATCAAGGTGAAAAAACGCTTTCCCTTCAGCCTTTCCCTGCTCAGTGGGTAGGCCAACAGGATGGTGAGCATCATTGCCATGGCGGTATAGATCACAGTGAGCTCTACTGTGAAAAACAGCGATTGGATCATGGACTGATCCTTGAATATAACGTCGTAGGCCAGACAGGTGAATTCCTTGGGGATAAAATTGACATCGCCCCGCAAAATAGCGCTTTTGCTGCTCAAAGAGATCGCGATTACATTCAGGAAAGGAAAAACGCAGGTCGATACCAGCAGCAGTACGCAAATCGCCAGGATTACCTGGCCGATGCCCCATTTCTTTTGACCGGCGTGCAGGCTCATCGCTGATTCCTCCTTACCAAATGCTTTCTTCGCCAATACGGCGGGTAATGAAGTTGGCTGTCGTGATCAGGATAAATCCAATCACGCTCTGGAAGAGGCCGATGGCCGCACCGCGGTCATATTTCGCGCCCTTCATGGCGACGCGGTATACGAAGGTGGAAATCACGTCGCAGTATTGCTGCACCAGGGTGTTGCCGATGATGAAGGGCCGGTCGAAGCCGATGTTCATCATTTGCCCGACGTTCAGGATCAGCAGGATTACGATGGTGGAGCGGATGCCGGGAAGCGTTACATGCCAGATGCGCTGCATCTTGTTGGCCCCGTCGATCTCCGCCGCCTCATACAGCTCCACGTTGATATTGGTGATGGCCGCCAGATACAGAATCGTGCCCCAGCCCATGTTCTGCCATACGCCCACCAGCACATATGTGGCCACCCAATGCGGCCCGTCTGAGAGGAAAGGAATATTGCTTCCTCCCATGCGGATGATCGTTTTGTTGATGATCCCATAGGTCGGCGCGAAGATTTCCAGCACCATGCCGCCGATGATGACCCAGGAGAGAAAATGCGGCAGATACAGCAGCGTCTGCGACACTCTTTTCAGCTTCAGTGAACGCATTTCTGTCAGCATGATGGCAAGAATGATCGGAACCGGAAACCCTGCAATCAGGTCCAGCAGATTCAAAAACAGCGTGTTTTTCAGGGAGAGTGTGAAATCCTTCAAAGAAAAAACAAAATTGAAGTTTTCAAGCCCGACCCATTTACTGCCCCAGATTCCCTTAAACAGATTGTATTTCTGAAAGGCGATCAAAACGCCCTCCATAGGCAGATAACGAAACAGAACATATTGTGCCAAAGGAAGGATCAGCATCAGATACAGCCGCCAATCCTTTTTCAGAAAAGCAAAACGATTCTTTGGGGATCGAACCGATGCGGACGTCATGCGCTTGCTCCTCCTCTGCTGTTTTCATCCGTTCATGAAAATTATAACAAATAAAATTGATACATTTCTATATCGATTATGCTTAAATAGTTACACATTCTGCTTTTTGATCGACTTTTGTTTTCTTCGCCCCATCAAAATGTTTTGATATTCTTTTATGCAAGTTTCCCTTGAAAAGATATACATTCTGCATTATAATCGGGGCAAGGGAGATGATTATCATGGGCCGTTCCTTTGTACCCGCGGATCAATACAGCGCCATGGGCAATAACCG
Source organism: uncultured Eubacteriales bacterium (assembly GCA_902793245.1). GTDB lineage: Bacteria > Bacillota > Clostridia > Christensenellales > Aristaeellaceae > RUG563. The sequence continues at coordinate 13,893 of CADBCX010000038.1, forward strand.
TACTGATTTTGAAGCGAATTATCATTTGACAGAGCATGGGGATTTCGTCTGGGGCAGCCATTGCCATGATTTCTACGAGCTGTATATCCATTATCAAGGCGGACAGTATATGGGCGTGAACAACGATATCTATGACATGCAGCCTAACGAGCTGTTCATTATTTCGCCTTTTGTCATGCACGGACTGGTGGTGGAACAGAATCTGGTCAACTATGAACGTGCGTTCCTTTACATTACCTCGGACGCGCTTAAGCGCGCCAGCTGCGGGCAGATCGACTTTGACCAGTTTTTTCAATCGGTTGTTTCCAACGGCCATTGTCAGTTTTCCATCGCTTCGGAAGACGCGGAAAAATGCAAAGCGCTCATGATCCGCCTTCAGCAGAACCAGCAGGAAGAGCGGGTGCTGTCCCGATTCCGGGATTATTCGCTGCTGCTTCCGCTGCTTGATGTGATCTGCGAAACAGTGGAACAGAATGATCCCGTAGAAAACACAGTCCTTGTCAATAATCCCATTCGCGATATTTTGGTATATATTAACGAGAACTTTATACAGCCGATTCGGGTGGATGAACTTGCCAGACGTTTTGGGGTCAGTGTTTCCTACTTGGCGCATACGTTTAAAAAGTATACAAATCGCAGCGTCTATGATTACGTGCTTTACCGCCGGATTATGCTGGCCAAGAAACTCATTCCAGGCAATGATTCTCTGATTGCCATATCCGAACAATGCGGTTTTGACAACTATCCCAATTTTCTGCGCCATTTTTATAAATATGTGGGCATATCGCCATCAGCTTATAAAAAATCGGTCAAATAGCGTTCGGATAATGCCGGATATGTAAAGAAACATGCAGAATCAATCGTTGCGCAATAGACTTCTGCTATTATATTATGAAAAAAACATTGATGTCGGAGGCTGTGCATGTTGACAATTCGTTCTTTTGTCCGCGTAAGGGGCCAGGATGAAACCTACCGCCCGTTGACAATGCAGGACTTGTCTGTTCAGACGGAAAAAATCATGGGCAGCGGCGCGGCGGATGATCCCTATAGATTGCATGTTACGGTGAGGAACACCAGCGAAGAAGCCTGGCATGGCATCCTCAAGCTGGACGTTTTCTTTTCATCAAAAGAGCCCAAGTTTTTTCTGCCGGGATTTTTATATGGCACCAATCGTGGCGACGCACCGTTGGAAACGAACAGCAAAGCGCCTCGGCTCCGAAAGGACCCCACTGTTTTTCCCGCTTCTCCCTGGTGGCTCACCCGCAGCGACCGGCTTTCTCATCCGGCGGTCTTTGCTTTCAGCGGAGACAGTGTTATTGGAATCAGTGCGGCTCCGTATTTCGTTATGTCGGGAAATGAAAAAAGCCCCTGGAAACCCGGTGCCCAGGGGAAAATGTTTCAATACGCAGGCTTTGGCTGTGATATTGACCGCTGCACGGTCAGCTATACCTTGGGCTATGAAAACGCGCCATGGTTTTTCCTGAATTCTCATACATATTATCCCCAAAAGCCTCTGGGCGATAACGTGTTTTCTCTTCAAGCGAAGGAAGAAATATCTTTTACCGTGGCGATCTTTCACTACGCCGCAGCAGATGAACTGGGAATCTTTCCCGCGCTGCGCTGGGTTTATACAGCCTGGCATGAACCGCCCCGGCAGGCTTTAACCCCTCATGAAACAATTGAAATCATTTCTTCCGCCGTTTATGCGGACGCCTGGATGCCGGAAAAAAACGCTTATTCCGGTTTCGTGTTCGATAAAGGCGGAGAATACTCGCTCCGCCCTTTGCCTTCCATTTCATGGACGAATGGACTGGCTGTGGCCGTTCCCATGCTCCAGGCAGCGCTTCGGCTTGGACGGAAGGATATGCGCAAACAGGCGCTTTGCTGTATCAACCATATCGTAGAAAACTCCTTGAATCCCCAAAGCGGCCTTCCGTTTACAGTGGAAGAAAATGTGGTCTGGAGCAACCGCGGCTGGTGGTACGACCGTCAGCCAACGCCCGGTCATACAGGCTATCTTGTGGGGCAAGCGCTGTATCTGATTCTGAAAGCCTACGATTATGAAAGGAAACTGTGTGGCGTTACCCATTCAGATTGGCTGTCTTTCGTCTCGGGTGTTTTGACGGTGACAGAAAAATCGCGAAACGGCGATGACGAATATCCGTACATATTTTCTGAGAATACCGGTGCCGGACTATGCTACGATTCCTTTTCAGGAGCCTGGTGCCTGGCGGCAGCGGCATATTTCTGCCAGCTTACCGGCAAGCGTGAATTTCTTCCCAAGCTGCTTTCCAGCGAAAAACACTATCACAGCGCGTACATCACCCATTTGACTTGCTATGGCGGCCCCCTTGACATCGATAAGCAGATCGATTCGGAGGGTGTGCTTGCTTATATTCGAGCCGCGCATTGGCTGCACGAGATAACCGGGGATAAAAACCTGCTCCGCCGAATGCAGGATGCCCTGGAGTATGAGTTCACATTCAAATTCTGCTATAATTCGCCCATTCAGGTACCGCCGTTGAGCAGGGTCGGCTGGTCCAGCTGCGGAGGAAGCATTACCTCGGTTTGCAATCCGCACATTCATCCCATGTCTTCATCCATTCTTGACGAGCTGCTCTATTATGTGCAAAAAACGCAGGATGCCTATGTGGAAAGCAGGCTTTCTGATACGCTGCGCTGGAGCTGTCAGCTATGCAATACGTATGACAAAGAATATGATTACGGGAAAAAAGGCTGGATGAGCGAACGTTTCTGCCACTGTGAAGGTTTGCTCACTGAAACCTACCCGGATGGTTCTCCGGCCAGTACCTGGTTTGCGCTGATGCCTTGGGCCTGTGGCTGTATTCTTGAGGGACTGAGCGGCGAAATCCAACGCGGTTAGTAATAAAATGATTACCATACCTATTGTCTATGACCAGGCTGTTGTGTTGTTGTGATTACGCTATCCTATGGTCTTTTCGTAGTTCTCAACGCCAGCTCCGGCCAGAGGTCAGGCTGGACTCGGCTTCCTTGATCTGCTGGTTGATGGTGCGCATATTGCGCGAGAAATTGCCTTTTCCAGTGACAGCGCGACCACCAATTCGCGCAAGGTTTCGGCCATAAAGTTCACCTACTTTTCCATTGTATTTTTGGCATTTATGCCTTATAATCTGATTGCCTAAGAGCGGGTGCATTTGGTTGGAGAATCCAGATGAAACCAGACTATGTCTTAGGACGGATAATTATGATATTCCGTCCCAGGGCATAGCGGAAAAAAGTATTCGGCGAAATTTTCGTCCGGTACTGCCAGCGGGTCATGCTGCTGCGTACAAACATACGGAACCAAGATTTTGAAAGCTGTAAGACAGCGGAAAGGATACGAAGATGGATAAGGAAATGCAGGCGAAGGTTGAGGAATTCGTAAAGTCCTACGGCAGGCGGGAACTGAGCATGGATGAACTGGATAAAGTGGTCGGTGGCTACTATGTACCACAAACCGATGAAGAAAAAAAGCAGTTGATCGAATTGGCTTATGCGCTGACAGATTCGTTTGGCTTTGATGTTGCCCTTGAAATGTTTATGAAAACCACTGGATATGATACATACAGAGATGGAGTTAGTGGCGGCACTGATCGGGATAAAATGGGATTTGTTTTAAATGGTTATTTCACTATGCGTGAAGCTCATGGTGGATTCCATTAATTCAATTCCCTTGGAAGACAATACCGGAATTATCCGTCCCAAGGCTTGGTACGCCGAACCATAGCTCTCCGGTCTATCAGACCGATGACCGGAGATTTTTTCCTTACGGCTTCACCCCCGGCCAGACTTCATCAATGAAGCGCTGCCGGGTTTTTTTCTTTTAAGGTCTTCAAACGGCCAACAAAAAAGCACAGCCCCCGTGATAACAGGGGTTGTGCTTCGAGCAATAACGTATCTTTATTGCTCATGTTTCTGGTGCGCCATCAGGGACTCGAACCCGGGACACCCTGATTAAGAGTCAGGTGCTCTACCAACTGAGCTAATGGCGCTTAAGCGAGATATATTATATCCCCGGTCATGGCGGTTGTCAAGCGTTTTTTTGAAATTCCGCAAAGAAGCCGTGAATATGGCTGTAACAAGATGAACAATACGGTTTCCACAGCAGAAAAAGCCTTGACAAACCGGGCAGAAAACAGTAAGATAAGTCATACATGCGAGGAAAGGGAGAGTACCGCGCCGGAGCGCCCAAAGAGAGCCGCGGAAGGTGAAAGGCGGCGGCGGGACACGCGGGAACATGGCCCCGGAGCATGCGGAGGCAAGCACGTTCAGCCCCCGCCGGGCAGCGCCGATATCCGCTGAATGAAGGCGCGTTTCTACCGCATATAAATGTCGCCCAATGATGATTGTTAAATCACCTCATCCGACACGCTG
>CADBCX010000039.1 GCA_902793245.1 uncultured Eubacteriales bacterium
CCCGGATGCTTTGCATCCGGGGAAAGCCTGGGAATAATCCCCAGGGGAAAGTGAACTTTCCCCCTGGGATTTTCCCGGCTTTCTTGGGCCAGAAGCCTTCAAACTTTCGTAACCACCAGCGCAGCAAGCGTAAGTTGTCGGGTTTTCCCAACGGAGTAATTTCGCTTATTGGGATGCAAGGGATACATCCCTTGCCGCAGGTCTGGGGGCGCGCAGCCCCCAGCGTATCCCTTTGTTTCACAATGTGATAATAACTTTAAGCATCCATCAAATCACCATCAACTGAACAAAAATGGAGGTCGTATTATGGAAATCGGAGCGCAATTTTACACTGTGCGGAATTCCTGCCAGAACCTGGACGATTTCGCTGAAACCCTGAAAAAGGTGGCGGACATCGGTTACAGGAACGTGCAAATCTCCGGCACCTGCCCTTATCCCGCCGGGTGGCTGAAAGAGAACCTGGAGAAAAACGGCCTGCGCTGTGTACTGACCCACATCCCGGTGCCGCGGCTGACGGGCGAACTCGATCAGGTGATTGCCGATCACGAGGTCTTCGGCTGCGATTACATCGGCCTGGGCTGGTGGGCGTTCGACCCGGAAAAGGATATGAGTTATGACCAGTGGATGGACACGTTCCCGCCCATCGCCAAGAAAATCGCGGAACGCGGCAAGCTGTTCATGTACCACAACCACGACCAGGAATTCAAAAGGCTGGATGGAAAGCTGATCATCGAACGGCTGGCGGAAGCCCTGCCCGCCGACCAGATGGGCTTCACCGTGGACACCTTCTGGGTGCAGGCCGGCGGCGGCGACCCGGCGCAATGGCTGGAAAAGCTGGCGGGCCGCATTCCCTGCATCCATCTGAAGGACTTTGCCTACGGCCGAAAGATGGCCGTGGTGGGCGAGGGCAACATCAACTTTGGCCGGGTATTTGAAAAGGCCGAAGCGGGCGGAACCAAATATATGCTGGTGGAGCAGGACGACTGCAACGGCGAAGACCCCATCGAATGCCTGCGCCGTTCCTATCAGTACCTGCGGAGCTGGGGTTTCCGGTAACGTGCGTTCAATGGAATAACGGGCTGAAGAAAGCATAGAATGGAGGGATGCGGAAATGAAAATAACGGTTTGCGTCGGTTCTTCCTGCCATATCAAAGGCTCCCGGCCAGTGGTGGAACAATTGCAGGCTTTGATTGCCGAGAATCATCTGGACGATGATATCGAACTTGGCAGCACCTTCTGTATGGGCAATTGCCGGCAGGGGGTATGTGTGGCGGTGGATGGAAAAATGTTTTCCGTGGCTCCGGAGAACGTGGGAGAGTTTTTCGAGGAGAACGTAAAAAATCCTTGCTATGAGGTGAAAAATGCGCAAGTTTGATACAAAAGTACAGTATTTGAAATACAAGGTGCTCAGGGAAGTGGCCCGCCACGCCTGGGACGACACGCTGATGGAAAGCGTGATGGACATTCCCAAGGCCATCGTGCCCGGCAAGACGCCCACGATGCGCTGCTGCGTGTACAAGGAGCGCGCCATTCTGGCGGAGCGCGTGAAGCTGGCCATGGGCGGCGGCAACAGCGACAATATCATCCAGGTGATCGATATTGCCTGCGACGACTGCCCTGCTGTGGGCTATCAGGTCACCGACTCCTGCCGGGGCTGCCTGGCCCACCGCTGCGAGGACGCCTGCAAGAAGGGCGCTATCTCCTTCGATCACAAGCGCGAGGCCTACATCGACAAAACCAAGTGCGTGGAATGCGGCATGTGCGCCAAGGTGTGTCCGTACAGCGCGATCGTCAACCGGAAGCGCCCCTGCCAGAACGCATGCAAGATCAAAGCCATTTCCATTAACGAGGACAATGCCGCCGCCATTGACGATGAAAAATGCATCCAGTGCGGCGCGTGCGTTTACCAGTGCCCCTTCGGGGCGATTTCAGACAGGTCTTTCATTATTCACGTGATCGACATGCTGAAAAAGAGCCGGGAGAATACCCGGTACAAGGTTTACGCCCTGATTGCTCCCGCCATCGGCAGCCAGATGACCTACGCCAAGCTTGGCCAGGTGATTACCGGCATCAAGCGGCTGGGCTTCTATACCGTCGTCGAAGCCGCTTTGGGCGCGGACATGGTGGCTTATGCGGAATCCAGGGAACTGGCGGAGAAGGGGTTCCTCACCTCTTCCTGCTGCCCGGCCTTCGTGCGTTATGTAAAAACGGCGTTCCCTGCTCTGGTGCCCTACATTTCCCACAATCTGTCGCCCATGGCTACCATCGCCAAATATATCAAGGCACATGAGGAGAATGTGAAAATCGTGTTCATCGGCCCCTGCACCGCCAAGAAGGCCGAAGTGCAGCTGGACGATGTGAAGCCCTATGTGGACGCGGCGATCACGTTTGAGGAATTGCAGGCCCTTTTTGACAGCCGGGACATTGAACTGACGGCGCTGGAGGAGGACGTGCTGGACAACGCCTCTTATTTCGGGCGTATTTTCGCCCGCAGCGGGGGCCTCAGCGACGCGGTGGCCGAGGGCCTGAAAGAGCAGCGCCTGGACGATTTCCAGCTGAAAGCCTGCGCCTGCGACGGCATTGAGGAATGCAAGGCCGCGCTGATGCGCAAGAGCAAGAACGTCCTGGACGCCAACTTCATTGAAGGCATGGCCTGCGTCAACGGCTGCATCGGCGGCGCCGGCAACCTGACCCATGGCGAAAAGAACAAGGCCGCCGTGGACAGGTATGGCCGCGAAGCCCTGGAAAAAACCATCGAAGACGCGATTTTCATGCCAAAATGACAGCATCCAGACCGGCGGGCCCCAGCGGCGGGCCCGCTTCGGCCCATCCGCGCTGACGCGCATTCTTTTCGCTGTACAATCGCGTCAAAAGATGGTATACTGAGATATGGAAAAAACGTCACAGGATTCCATAGAATGACGCGGGGAGGAAAAATCGTCTTGATTCAAGCTGTGATTTTCAATCTGGACGGCGTGCTGGTGTGCAGCGACGAATGCCATTACCATGCCTGGACGCAGCTGGCGTATGAACAGGGTATTCATTTGCAGCCTGAATTGTACCTGAAAATGGTCGGCATGAAGCGGATGGACAGCATCAGAGTGCTGCTTCAGGGGCGGGACCGCACCTATTCCGCCCAGGAAATGTGGGCTTTGAGCGTGCGGAAAAACGACCTGTTCAACGAGCAGATTGACCATCTCGACCAGGAAAGCCTGCTGCCCGGTGCGCTGGAAACGGTGATCGCGCTGAAAAACGCGGGCATCAAAACCGCGGTGGCCTCTTCCAGCGAGAATGCCGCGGGCATCCTGCGGCAGCTTCGCATCGACCACTGGTTCGACGTGGTGGTGGACGGCACGCAAATTGAAAAAGGCAAGCCCGACCCCGAAGTGTACCTGACTGTTGCACGGAAGCTGAGCATGCCCACGGGCGACTGCCTGGTGGTCGAAAACACGCCTGCCGGCGGGGAAGGCGCCCGGCTGGCGGGCATGCGCTGCATGACGCTGGCGAACCCCTATGAGCCTAACGATCAGCATCTGCCCTCCACCCTGGCGGAATTGGATCTGGCGCTGCTGGCGGACCATGAAAAGTATCAATAAACAGCAACTGGTCAGTTGAGGCTGAAAGCGTCTAACAAAGCATCGACTGAACAGATTCATAAAAAAGAGAGGAAAAGAATCATGACCAAGTATCAGATGATCGCCCCCGCCCTGCCCAACGTTCCCTGGCAGGAAAAGCCCGCCGGACACATCAACAGCCCCCTGTGGCGCTGGAAGGACAACCCCATCATCGGGCGCAATCCGCTGCCCGGCGTGGCCCGCATCTTCAACTCCGCCGTGATGCCCTATGAAGGCAAATTCGTGGGTGTGTTCCGCGGCGAACAGACCAACGGCGTGCCTTATATTTACCTGGGCTGGAGCCAGGACGCCATCCACTGGGATTTCGAGCCCAACAAGATCCCCTTCGTGGACGAAGCGGGGAATCCCTTCATGCCCATCTACGCCTATGACCCCCGGCTGGTCAAGGTGGAGGACACCTATTACATCATCTGGTGCCAGGACTTTTACGGCGCGGCCATCGGCGTGGCGAAGACCCAGGACTTCAAGCATTTCGTGCGCATCGAGAATCCCTTCCTGCCCTTCAACCGCAACGCGGTGCTGTTCCCCCGGAAGGTGCACGGCAACTTCATGATGATGAGCCGTCCCTCCGACAGCGGCCACACCCCCTTCGGCGACATCTTCATCAGCGAAAGCCCGGATATGGTGTTCTGGGGCAAGCATCGTCATGTGATGAGCCGGGGCAACAGCTGGTGGGAAGGGCTGAAAATCGGCGGCGGCGCGGCGCCCATTGAGACCAGCGAAGGCTGGCTGCTCTTCTACCACGGCGTGACCCAGACCTGCAACGGCTATGTGTATTCCATCGGCGGGGCCATCCTGGACATCGACGAGCCCTCCAAGGTGAAGTACCGCTGCAACAACTACCTGCTCACCCCCGAAGAATGGTTTGAGGAGCGCGGCTTCGTGCCCAACGTCACCTTCCCCTGCGCCACCCTGCATGACCCGGAGACCGGGCGCATCGCGGTGTATTACGGCGCGGCGGACAGCTATGTGGGCCTGGCCTTCGGCTATCTGGACGAGATCATCGACTACATCAAGGACAACAGCAAGACCACCAACGACGACACCGAGATCGGCCGCCGCTGAGGAATGGAAAAGTGAAGCATCATATTCTTGTAAAGTTTGTGGATGGGACGGATGTGAAAGCCCTGGCCGCGCCGGTGCAGAAAATCTTTGACGAAACTCTGTCCATCCCCGGCGTTCACGGCGTGGAACTCAAGCTCTCCAATTCCGACCGAGCCAACCGCTATGACCTGATGATCGTGATGGACATGGACAAGGAGGCCCTGCCCGCCTACGACATGTCCGAGCCGCATATCCGCTGGAAAACCGAGTACGGCGATCGGGTGGCGAAGAAAGCCATCTTCGATTGCGACGACTGAGCACAGGCAGGAGGAACCAACATGCCTCGTTTTCAACTTGCGTCCCTGTTCAGCGACGGGGCGGTGCTGTGCAGAAGAAAAGAGCTCCGGGTGTTCGGCACGGGGGAGGACGGCACACGGCTGTCCGCCTGCCTGCTGGACGAAGCGGGAAAGACCCTCGGCCAGGATGAAACGGTCATCCGGAACGGCCGCTTCTGCTTTTACCTGCCGCCCCAGGAGGCCCGGATGGGCTGCGTGCTGACGGTGACGGACGGGCAGGACAAAACGATCTGCTGCGACATCGCCATCGGCGAAGTGTACCTGGCCGGGGGCCAGAGCAACATGGAACTGGAATTGCAAAACGCCGACGAGGGCCAGCAGCTGATCCCATCCCATCGCAATCAACAGGTGCGGTATTTCAACGTGCCCAAGTTCGCCCGCTTCATCCCGGAAGCCGAGGAAGCCAATCAAACCGCCCGCTGGGTGGCGGTGGCTCCCGGCACGGCGAAGGACATGAGCGCCGTGGGCTACTTCTTCGCCATGAAGCTGCAAGCCCATCTCCGGGTGCCCGTGGGCGTCATCGACTGCTACTGGGGCGGCACCTCCGTCACCTGCTGGATGAGTGAAGAAACCCTGGACAAAACCGCCGAGGGCCAGCGCTACCTGAAAGAGTATCAGGACAGCTGGGCGGGCAAGAGCATGGAACAATACCTGGAAGAAGAAGGCGCGTTCTTCTCCGGCCTGGACGCCTGGGCCAAGCAGGCCGACGCCCTGAAAGCCGCCCATCCCGAATATACCACCAAGGAAATCAACGCGGAAATCGGCCCCTGTCCGCCTTGGAATCCGCCGGTAGGCGAGGGTTCGCCCTTCCGCCCGGCAGGGCTGTTCCACACCATGCTGGAACGGGTGGTGCCCGCCACGCTGACGGGCGTGCTGTTCTACCAAGGGGAGGAGGACTCCTGGCGTACCAAGCAGTACGACGTGCTGCTGACGTCCTTCATCTTCCAGCTGCGGGAGCTGTTCATGGACGGAGAACTGCCCTTCCTGAACGTGCAATTGCCCATGTGGATCGACGGCGCGGCCACGGAGGACAGCAAGCTCTGGCCCGTGCTGCGGCAGGCGCAGCAAAAGGTGTGGCGCAACGTGCGCAACACCGGCCTGGCCGTGCTGATCGACGAGGGCGAGTTTGACAACATCCACCCGACCAACAAGCGGGTGGTAGGGGAAAGGCTGTATGAAGCCGCCCTGGATGTGATTTATCACGAACCGGCCCAGCTATCCCCCTTCGCCATTGGCAAGTATCAGAAGGACGGAAAGCTGATTGTCACGCTGTCCACGCCGGTCACAGACTGCGGCAGCGGCGCATACCTGATGGAAATCGCCGGGGAGGACGGCGTGTTCCAGCCCGCCGACGTGCAGTTGGAAGAAAAGCAAATCGTCCTTTCTTCCCTCGCCGTGCCCCGTCCCACCACCGCCCGTTACGCCTGGACGGACTACGCCAAAGTCCGCCTCTTCGGGGAAAACGGCCTGCCCCTGGCGCCGTTTTTGCTGGCCTGATCATTTGGCAGTGTTTGAAGAAAGGAAGGCTGCGCAATGCCCGATATTTCAATCGGTACCTACTTGATCCTGGCCGCGCTGATGGTGATTGTGGTTTTTATCCGCGCGTCGTTTGCCAACCAGGACGTAAAGCAGCAGCAGAGCAGGGAATCCTCTCAGCAGTTTAGCCTGCAATCGAAAGCCGACGCGATGGTTCAGCAGGCTGGCGCCCATTCCGACGCGGCCTTTTCTTCCGGCAGCGCCGTCATGGTGCTGGACAAAACCCGGCGGGAACTGTTTATCGCCACGGATCAGCAGGAATGGAAGCTGTCCCTGGACGAGCTTTCGTCCGTAAAGGTTGTGGACCGGTCGGCGGATTACCAGCGCTGCCAGGAAATGGCGCGGCTGCGCAAAGGCGTGGAACGGAAAAGCCTGTATCTGCCTTACGGCAGGCATTCTTCGCGGGAGGTAAAAGAAGGCGCGCAGCAGTTGCAATCCTATACCGGCCAATTGGTTTACGGCCTTGAGGCGCAGCGCAAAAACGGCTCTCCGCTGCTCATTGCGGCGTATTGCGGGAACGGCACGCTCTTCTGGACGGAAGCCCAGCGGCTGGAGGAATTCAGGGCGTTTGTGGCCGATGTGCAGCGGGCGGTGTGACCGGAAAACGTCATGTCGTATCTTACCGGCTTTGGGACTGGTGATGCATTTCAGCGGCTTGCTGCGTCGACGATCACCGGCTGCTGCCGATAGGTTTCCCCGCGCGGCAAACCCGCGGTGACGCGCCAGAGGTCGTCGGCCCGGCAATCCAGAATGGCGGTTTCTTCCTTCGCGGGACGCGCGTAGAGGGAGAAGCCGCTTTTTTGCGTGTGCTTTTGCATCTGCCGAAGCAGGAACCGGGCGCTTTCCCGGAAGCCCAGGATGCGGGCGGAGGCGGGCAGCGCCGGCAGGTCGGCCTTGGTAACGCCCATTATGCCATGGCACAGGGCGCGGCTGATGCGGCCCCGGGTGTAGCGCCGGGTTTTCACCGCGTCGATCAGCGCTTCCCGGCTCACGGCGGTTTCCGCGGCTTTCAGGATGCGCATTTCCAGCCCTTCGCTGATGGCCGGCCATTGGGCGATTTCCTCGGGCGTGGCAAATAGCAGCTTGTGGAGCAGAATTGTATCCAATCCATTTGGGGGACAGATACCTTCCCGCACACTCTTTTCCAAAACGGGAAGGGCAGCTTTTGGTACGGCGTTGCGCACGCCAGCCCAGTTGCCCCGCAAGATGGCGCTCCGCACGGCGGAGGCGGAGGGCAGGGCGTCCAGTTCCCCCGCGTGGTAGTCCGTCTCCCGCAGGACGGGCACAGGAATGATTTTGCTGTCCAGCCGAATCAGCGCGCGAAGATAAGATAAAGCCAAAGCGGTGTTCGGCGCGTCGAGCGTATCAACGGGTACTTTTAGCCGTTTCGCCACAGCCTGCCCTTGCGCGGCGGCATAGGAAAGGCCCTTCGCCAATCCCGCCTGGATAGCGCTTTCCATGGCTTCATCGGGTGCTTCCAATAATCTGGCGGCGGCTTGCAGCAGGGAAAGGTCGTCCGTTTCGCTGCCGAAGGACAAATGAGTGACGCAGCCCAGCGCGTTCAAAATGGCGGCCCCGCCCAGGGCGAAATACTCCGCCTCCCGCACAGAAAAGGCGTAGGGCAGTTGCAGCACCACGTCCGCGCCGCAGCGCAGCGCCATGTCCGCCCGGGCTCGGGCGGGCAGCAGCGCGGGCACGCCCCGCTGGGTGAAGCTGCCGCTCATCACGCAGACGATGAAATCCGCGCCCGTCATTTCCCGCGCTAAACGCAAATGCCGCTCATGGCCTTTATGAAAAGGGTCGTATTCCGCAATGATTCCGCAAACGTTCATATAAAAGCATTCTGCCCGGCGTCATAGTGATACCCGGCTTTGGCGAGCGTTTCCTCGATCTCCGCTTTGCTCACGTCCAGGTCGTCGCACAGGGCGTCCAGGTTGGCGTACCGGTCCCGCAGCTTCATGTTGACCATGCTCAGGAGCATAATGGGGTCTTTCGGTAACATACTCTTTCTCCAAATTCAGTTAAGACGCAATTATTATGATAAGTCCCTTTATGGCTTTCTCGGAAAGGGGCCTGGGGGAAACCGCTTTTAGCCTTCCCCTTGAGGGGAAGGTGGCGCAAAGCGCCGGATGAGGTGTCATCCAAAGAGAGGTTTCCCCCAGAAAAAACGTTACCTTTGCCCGTAATAAGCGTTCTTGCCGTGCTTGCGCAGGTAGTGCTTGTCCAGCAGGGTCTGCTGCATGGCGGGCAGGCCGGGGGTGAGCATCATGGCGTGGAAGTCCATGAAGGCCACTTCCTCCATGACCACGGCGTTGTGGACGGCTTCCATGGCGTCCTTGCCCCAGGCGAAGGGGCCGTGGGAGAACACGGTCACGCCGGGCACCTGGGCGGGGTCGATGCCCCGGGAACGGAAGGTTTCGATGATGACCAGGCCGGTTTCCTTCTCGTATTCGCCCTTGATTTCCGCGTCGGTCATGGGCCGGGTGCAGGGAATGGCGCCGTAGAAGTAGTCGCCCTGGGTGGTGCCCATGGCGGGAATGTCCTTGCCCGCCTGGGCGAAGCTGGTGGCCCAGCGGGAATGGGTGTGCACGATGCCGCCGCATTCCGGGAAGGCCTTGTACAGCTCCAGGTGGGTGGGCGTGTCGCTGCTGGGCTTCCATTTGCCCTCCACCACTTTGCCGTCCAGGTTCACCACCACCATGTCCTCTGCGGTCATGCCGTCGTATTCCACGCCGGAGGGCTTGATGACGAACAGACCCTTCTCCCGGTCAATGCCGCTGACATTGCCCCAGGTGAAGGTGACCAGGTTATGCTTCGGCAAAAGCAGATTCGCTTTCCAGACTTGCTCTTTCAGTTGTTCAAGCATGTTGTTCACCTCATTATTTGGCTTTAATTCTAAGTTCTTAGTTCAAAGTTCTAAGCAGGTCAGGATAAAGCGCTGAGTAACTGAATAAAAATCTTAGAACTTAGAACTTGGAACTTAGAACTTTATTTCAGACAGTCAATCGCGGCCTTTTCCATAGGCAGGGCGTTCTTGTAGCGGGTCAGGAATTCCTGGAAGCCCTTTACGTCGGCTTCGTCCGCCATGATGGTGGAGGACTTGGCGTCGGCAAAGACCACATGGTTCAGGTAGTCTTCCAGGGGCTGGCCCGCTTTCTTCCAGAGCATATAGCCCGCCAGCAGCGCCATGCCGTAGGGGCCGCCCTCGCCCGCGGTTTCCATGACGGACACGGGAGAACCGACGGCGGCGGACAGCATGGTCTGGCCCACGCCGGGGGTCTTGAAGTAGCCGCCGTGGCCGTAGAGCTTATCAATGGGCACGTTCTCTTCCTTGGTCAGAATGTCCATGCCGATTTTCAGGGTGGCCAGCGCGGAGAGCAGATGGCAGCGCATGAAATTGGCCAGGTTCATCTTGGCGTTTTCCATCCGGGCGAACACGGGACGGCCTTCGTCTAAGTCGGTGACGCCCTCGCCGGAGAAGTAGTTGAAGCTCAGCAGGCCGCCGCAGTCCTTGTCGCCCTCCATGGCCTTGTTGAACAGTTTTTTATACAGAGCGTCCTTGCTGACCTCCGCGCCAATGAGGCCCGCGAATTCCGCCAGCAGGTTCACCCAGGCGTTGATATCACTGGTGCAGTTGTTGCAGTGCACCATGGCGACGGGCAGGCCAGCGGGGGTGGTCACCATGTCGATCTCCCGGTGCACGCCCAGGCCGTGATCCACCACGATCATGGCGAAGTCGCTGGTGCCCGCGGACACGTTGCCCGTGCGGGCGGCCACGGAATTGGTGGCGGTCATGCCGGTGCCCGCGTCGCCTTCCGGCGGGGCAAAGGGCACGCCGGGCTTGAATTCGCCGGTGGGATCCAGGAACAGCGCGCCTTCCTCGGTCAGATACCCGGCGTTCTCGCCAGCCATCAATAAATCAGGCAGCAGATCCTGCAAAGTAAACTTCATGCCCTTTTCAGCAATCCGCTTGTTGAATTTTTCCATCATGCCCGCGTCGTACACCGGCTTCTCCGGATCGATGGGGAACACGCCGCTGGCTTCGCCGATGCCCAGCACCTTTTTCCCGGTGAGCTTCTCGTGGATATAGCCCGCCAGGGTGGTGATGTGGGTCAGCTTCGGCAGGTGGTCTTCGCCGTTCAGGATGGCCTGGTACAGGTGGGCGATGCTCCAGCGCTGGGGGATGTTGAAGTGGAACAGCTCGGTCAGCTCCGCGGCGGCGGGGCCGGTGATGGTGTTGCGCCAGGTGCGGAATTCGGTGAGGGGCTGGCCGTCCTTGTCAAAGGGCAGGTAGCCGTGCATCATGCCGGAAATGCCCATGGCCCCTACTTCCGTCAGCGTGACACCGAAATTGTCCTTCACGTCCTTTTTCAGGTCGGCAAAGCAGGCCTGCAGCCCGGCGTGAATCGCGTCCCAGGAATACGTCCACACGCCGTTCACCAGCTGGTTTTCCCATTCGTGGCTGCCGGAGGCGATGAGCTTGTTGTGTTCGTCGATCAATACGGCCTTGATGCGGGTGGAGCCGAATTCCAGGCCCAGGGCGGTTTTCTTGAAGTCCATAAGCGTTCCTCTCCTTTTATGCGGATGATTTTTTACACAGTTTCAGCCATCAAAAATTGTACCATTATTGACCAGAAAATGCAATCCATTTTCAAAAAGAAAACGCCCTGAAAGAGGCGCAATCAATTCTTGTTCAGGCTGCAATGCCGTCAAGGCATCGCGCAAGGAGAAGAGGAGCGGCGGGCTGGCGGAAGAAAGATGAACCTGATCCATTTTTTTCCTTTCCTGATCGGAAACAGGAACGCTTGATTGCATTATCATTCTGTCAACCCCATTTTTATTACATTTTTATAACATTCTGCGAGGGATAATTTTATAATCTGTGGGGATAACACTGGGGATATTGATTTGTGGATGCTGGGGATAACTTTGTGGATAATGTGGATAACTCATGATAAATATCCACAGCCGAAATGAAAGATGCAGGGCATCCGATGTTTTTTCTCCTTTTTCCTGTGGATAACCCGGTGGATTGTGAGGAAAGATTCGAAAAAACGCTTCTGAGTATATTTACTGTCCCCTATGCGTCCATTCAATGAAAAACCGCAGTATCGCTGGATTTTGGAGAATCGCATTTTGTTATGCCTGCATATATATACATTTTGGCAATAATGCCCTGTGGATAACCCCTGTGGATAACAAGCCGGAAAAAAGTTCATACTTTTTTGACTTGACAGCATATGCGCGTTTCACCCGGCATATTCTGGCGGGAGAGGAGTGAGCGCATGAAATCATGGTGGAAAGGCCGGAAGTATATTCTGGCGGCGGTATGTCTGTGTCTTTTGGCGGGAGCCGTCGCTCCGCGCCCCGCGAAGCCCGCTGTGCCGGCAAAACCAGTGCAGCAGGCGCAAGGGCCCCTGGAAGGCGTTACTGTTCTGGTGGACGCGGGCCACGGCGGCACGGACGGCGGCGCGGTGGCCCGGAATTCAGGAACGCTGGAAAAAGAACTGAATCTGAAAGTGGCCCTGGCGCTGCGGGAGGAACTGGAAAAAAGCGGCGCGCGGGTCATCATGACCCGCGACACGGACATGGAATACAGCCGCAGCAAACGGGCTGACCTGACCGCGCGGCTTGATCTGGCCCGTAAAGGCGGCGCTGACCTACTGGTGAGCATCCACATGAATGAGTATCGTTCACGAAGCGAATCCGGGCCCCAGGTGTTTTACCGGGCGGGCCAGGCCCAGAGCCGCCTGCTGGCTGGCGCAATCCAGGAAGCCATGATTCAGGAATTGAAGCCGTCGAAAGCCCGTTCCGCCATGGCCGGGGATTATTTTATCCTGTCTCTGGACATTCCGTCGGTGCTGGTGGAGTGCGGGTTTCTTTCCAACCCGGCGGAAGAAAAGCTGCTGCTGACCGGGGATTATCAGCGCCGCGTGGCGCAGGCCATCCGGGACGGTATCGTGGATTACGTTTCGCTCCAAATCGTGGAAACAAATTCAGCGAATGACTGAAAGCAAAAAGCAGCCTTGCCAATATCCGGCAGAAAGGCTGCTTTATCCTGTGTCACGATGCCTTGGGCTTTTTATTTTTCCATCGGACACGCAAAAAGAGAAGGAGCGACACAAACAGCACGCCAAACAGCACCCCCGCGCTGTCGATGCCCACATCCCGCAGGGACGGTGTGCGGGTGCCTTTGAAAAGCTGGTGCAGTTCGTCCGTTACGGCATACAGCGTGCCAATCCCCCACGCCCACAGCGGGCCGCGGCGCAAAGAATAGTCGTGAATCAGCAGCATCAGGGAAACGCCCAGGGCCGCGAATTCCGTAAAATGCGCCGCTTTCCGAACAATGAACACAAACAGCTGATAGATTTCTTCCTGTTTTTCCGGGGCCAGCAGATCATAGTCCGGATGGAACCGCCGCATCAACCACGCCGTGAATCCGTTGCTCATTTCCATGGATTCCGGCCCGTCCATGGAGGAAAAAAAGAATATAACCCCTGCCACCGAAATCACCAACAGCCATAGCAATCCCCGCCTGACCCGATCTTTCTTCACGTTTTTTCCCCGTTTCATTGCTTCCTCGGTGCATGATTATTTGAGGATTCCGGTTATTCTATTCTCCCACAGATTGAAAAATCCTTTTCAAGCAACGGCTTCATGCAAAAGATTATGGGGAAAACGCTGGGACCGCACAGGCCCCAGCGTCGTTTTCCTTCGCAGCAAAGATTTTAGAAGAAGATACTATTCCTCCGTTTTCAACGCCGCTACCATGTCGATGTGGCGGTTCTTGCGGGCGACCATCAGGCCCACGAGGAGGGAAACGCCGAAGGTCAGCAGGATGCTGATGAACCAGGTGGCCGGGCCCAGAACCAGTTTCAGCTCGTACTCAGAGGCCAGGGCGGTCAGCAGGTATTGCAGCACGCCCACGCCCATGGGCACGCCGATCAGAATGCCGATCACCGTGAGCCACAGGTTCTGGCTGATGAGCAGCCGCCCGATTTTGCTGTCCTTGAAGCCCACCACTTTCAGCGTCGCCATTTCCCGGTAACGCTCGGTGTAGCTCATCACGCCCAGGTTGTACAGCACCACAATGCCTAAGATCACCGCCGCCAGCACCAGCAGCCAGATCATCTTGTTCATCAGGTCCATGAAGGTGTCGAAGGAATCCATGATGGACTGCTTGCTCTGCTTGTTCAGGATGTGGCTGTCCTCCGGGACGTCCGTTTCGTCGGTGAACACCGAAGAAACGGTGTAGGAGATGCCCGTCCGGTCGGCGAAGGCCGCGGTCATGAACACGCCTTCGGTCATGGAGTCCAGCACGCCCGCCACGGGGACGGTGTAATGCTCGTCGCTGTCATAGGGCGAGAAGGACAGCATATCCCCGGCTTTCAGATGATGATCCCGGGCGATGCGGGCGCAGATGTAGGCCCCGTCGTCGGTCAGGGGAACGATGCGCATGTCCGTATCAGCGAAGCGCACCTTGTCATGGGTAATGGAATAAATCTCTAAAGAATACCCCTTGTCGCCGATCTGGATGGCGCGGGAGGCGGCCCAGTCGCCGTTCAGCTGTCCCGCCAGGGCTTTGCCCTGCTCCAGGGTCATCTTATCGCCGTCCAGGTTGACGCGGTTGGTGTAGTTGATGGCCTTTTCATAGAACACATCCAGGAAAGCGTTCATGGTGTCCTGCATCCCCAGGCCGCCCACCAGCAGCACCATGCAGCCCACGATGCCAAACAGCGTCATGGCGCTGCGGGCCTTGTGGCGCACGCAGTCCCGCAGGTTCCATTTGGTGCCGAAGCCCAGGGCCTTGAAGCGCTTCGTTTCCTCAAACTTCAAGTGATTCATGCGGCT
This sequence comes from uncultured Eubacteriales bacterium, assembly GCA_902793245.1. Lineage (GTDB taxonomy): Bacteria > Bacillota > Clostridia > Christensenellales > Aristaeellaceae > RUG563. The sequence goes on from CADBCX010000039.1 coordinate 14,423, forward strand.
GGGCGTATAGGGCCGCAGGGCGTCCGCAGCCGTGCCGGAGAGCATCTTGCGCACGGACAGGAAGCCGATCAAGGTCAGGAAGGCGTTGATGCCCACCAGCACATACCAGGTGAACCGCGGCGCATGCAGCGACCAGGAAGGCATGTCAATGTAGGTCGCCATGGCCCCGTCCGGGTTCATGATGAACCAGCCCAGCCAGTACCCGATGCCGACGCCCAGCAGCGTACCCATGAGGCCGATAATCAGCGCATACGCCGAATAATGAATCAGGATGCGCCGGTCCTTGAAGCCCAGGGCCTTGAATGTGCCGATTTGGGTCTTTTCACTGGCGGTGATGCGGTGCATGGTGGTCACCATGGTCAATATGGCGATGGCCAGGAACAGCACCGGCAGGATGGAAGCCATGGTTTTTCCCTCGTTCACTTCGCCCATGGCTTCCGACCAGGATACCGTTTCGTCCTTGGAGAGAATCAGCCGGGTCGTACCCAAGGCCTTGTCCGCCTGCTCCACGAAAGCGGCCTTGTCCAGGCTGGATTTTACGTTGATCTGAAAATACATGGAGCCGATGAAGGCTTTGTACACGGCGGGAATGGCTTTATCCAACATGGCCGGGGACATATAAACGTAGCCGTAGGAGGAATAGTCCGGCATCATCTGGGTGGTATCCGGCAGGCAAATCAGGTATTCGCTGGATTTCACCAGCCCCTTAACCGTGCCCTTCACGGTGACGGTCTGGTAGGCCAGGGTCAGCGGGTCGCCCAGGGAAATGCCGTTGGCCGCGGCGTAGGAATCCGACAGCCAGAAGCCGTCCGTGGATGTTTCATCATAAGGTTCGCCGGCCATGACCAGCACGCCCGACACGTTCATGTTTTCACTCACCGTCAGGGCCAGGGTGTCGGTATCGTCCTTCACCGCCACGTTCACGGAGAGGAAGCGGGTTGCGTCCTCCACGCCGGGGATGGCCTTCACGGCCTCCATGTCTTTTTCCGTGAAACCCTTGTCGTTATAGATGCGGAAATCGGCAAAGCCGGTGGCGTCGTAGATTTCCCTGGTATTGACCTCCAGGGAGTACCACTCCACGTTGAACCCCAGGAACACGCCCACACCCAGAGCCACCATGATGACCATGGAGATGAACTGCGCTTTGTATTGCCACAGCGTCCGGAACAGTTTTTTCAGCAGCATTACCAGTCCACCTCTTCCACGGACAGGGGATGATCCTGGTTTTCGCAGGCCTCGATCCGCCCGTTCTTCACCCGCACCACAGTGTCCGCCATTTTCGCGATATTCTGGTTATGGGTCACGATGATGATGGTCTTGCCCATGTTCCGGGCCATGGAGAGCAGGAGCTTCAGCACCCTTACGCCGGTCTGGGAATCCAGCGCGCCGGTGGGCTCGTCGCACAGCAGGATATGCGGGTTCTTGGCCAGCGCCCGGGCGATGGACACCCGCTGCTGCTCGCCGCCGGACAGCTCGGAGGGGAACTGGTGGATGTGGTCGGACAGCCCCACAGCTTTCAGCATGTCGTGGCTGCTGAGCGGGTTCGGCGCGATTTCCTTCACCAGCGCCACGTTCTCGATCACAGTGAGCGTCGGGATCAGGTTATAGCTCTGGAACACGAAGCCCACGGACGCCGCCCGGTATTCCGCCAGCTGGTTCGGCGTCAGGGTGGAAATGTCCTTGCCGTTCACAAAAATAGTGCCCTCCGTGGGGCTGTCCAGCCCGCCCAGCAGGTTCAGCAGCGTGCTTTTGCCCGCGCCGCTGGGGCCCAGCACCACGATAAATTTGCCTTCCTCCAGGCTCAGGTTCACATGGTCCAGCGCCCGCTGCTCATGCTCGCCGTTCTTGTAAACCCTGGACACGTTTTTGAATTCCACAATTGCCATGCTGTTTTCTCCCCTTTAGTCAGAATGATGATTCCTGCGGCAGTCCGCCGGCGCGCAGCCTTCCGTCTTTCCATGGAAAAAAGCTCGAAGGCTCGGAGCTGACAGCTTCCATTGGCATACTCCGCATGCGCTTCCAAACCGGCGCGCTCTTTCCCGAAAAGCTTTGCACTCATAAGATTAGATAAAACTAACCTCGGATATATTAGCATATTCTAACTTGCTTTTCCATACCTTTTTGAAAAAAGTCAATTTTGGGCAACAAAACATGGCAATGCTGGGATCGCCTTGCGCGGTCAGTCATCCGCAAAGTGCTCCCGGGCATGGAATGTTTTGCAAATTGCTTTATAGTCCCCGAAAACGGTCAGCTTATCGCCGATTTCAAATACAGTTTCCGCCTTGGCCGGCATCGGTTTTCCGCCTTGGCGTTCGACCAGCATGACCAGGATGCCGGTTTCCGCGCGCAGCCGGGTTTCGGCAAGGCTGCGTCCGCGGTATTCATCCGGAATGTGCCGGATCGTTATCTGGGCAATGGATTCGGAGCTGATATTGTCTATCAGCATCACGGCGTTAAATGCCTCTTGCCGGTCAAAAACGCGGTCCGCAAGATGCCGGAGAAAATTGTCTCCCCAAGCGTGGATCTTCGGCACGCGCATGAAAATGAAGATCAGGGCCACTGTTCCCAGCGGAATCAGGAAACCCAGCAGCCGGTACCTGGCCTGAACGGCCTTGATGGATAAAAATACGTTGATGAACGCAGACACAATGGTAACATTGAACGCATATCCGAACAGCATGGTAACCCGCGCCAGCCGGCGGCGCCGCCGGGAGGACAGGACGATCTCGCTTTCTCTTGTGGTAAAGCCGGTGCCAGTCAGCAGCGAAATAACCTGAAAACGTGCCTTCTCGGACGGCAGGCCTGTTAAGCGGAAGAAAAAGGTGAACAGTTCCGTGATGACCCAATATAAAAGGATGATAATGGAAAAGAGCAGCAGGGCGGGGTAAATGTCCATGTTTGTTGTCCTCCTGTTTCTCAACATTCTGTTGATGAATGATCCTGCCTGTCGGCAAGCTTCGATTCTTCTTTCCGCTCCTATTGTACCATCTCCGGGACTTCTTTTCTACTGTCTCGCTGATTTATTTCATCATCACATTGAAAACGCCCCTCAGACAGGCGGCATTTTTTTGCCTCATTTTTGCCCGACCTTTCGGAAAAAAGGATTTGAAACATTCCCGGTTTCCGTTTATAATAAACCCGGGCGTTTTTGCGCGCCCTGGGTATCACAATTCGGGAGGGAAAACGCATGCCATTTTTTAAACTGCTGAGCCGCCGGTTCATGGCTTTCATGAGCGAGCGAAACGGCTTTGATCAATTATCTGTGGCGATTCTCATCGGCAGCCTGCTGCTGCAGATCATTGGTTCGGCCGTCGGGCTGAACGTGATCATGTTTCTGAGCATCGCCCTGTACGGCTGGGCGCTGTTCCGCATTTTCAGCAAACGCAATCCCAAGCGGGCCACGGAAAACCAGAAGTTCCTGACCTGGTGGACGCCTATCGGCACAAAGATCCGCCAGTTTTTCCTGCGGCTCAAGCTGCGCAGGCAGTACAAATATTTCAAATGCCCCCAGTGCAAGGCCTTGCTGCGCATGAGCCGCGGCGCGGGAGAGAAGGATATATGCTGCCCGAAATGCCAGAATCGCTTTAAAATGAAAAGTTAGGAGTGAGGAGTTTTATCATGATTTCATTTTCACCAGTATGCCGCATTTACGGTTTATCTGACTATTTAGAGTCCGCTCCGAAACACCAAAAACATAAGAAAACCAACGTTTTTGCACCCAATATGGTATAATACAAGTGCAAGAAAAAACGTGAAGAACCCAC
>CADBCX010000040.1 GCA_902793245.1 uncultured Eubacteriales bacterium
CGTCGATATCGCACTTGTTACCGAAGGTCATGAAGTTGGCGAGTCCGAGTCCTGCGGTGCAGGTCCAGTCGAGGATGGAGGATCCTACGGCTCCGGACTGGGAGAGGATGGAGATGTTACCCTCTGCGGGGACTAGGTGGGAGAAGGTGTAGTTGACTCCGTTCCTGACGTTCATGTTACCGAAGCAGTTGGGTCCGGCGATGCGGATTCCTGCCTCTTTAGCGGTCTTCTGGAGTTCCTTCTCCATCTCGGCTCCCTGAGGACTGTCCTCCTTGAAACCTGCGGAGAGGATGGACATGCATTTGACGCCTTTCTGGATACAGTCCTTGACGGCCTGGAGTACGAAGACGTTCTTGACTGCGACGACTGCGAGTTCGATGGGGCCCTCGACCTCGTTGACGTTGGTGTAGGCCTTGTAGCCCATGATCTCCCCGCCCTTGGGGTTGATGGGGTAGAGTTTGCCTTTGTAACCTACGTCGATCATGTTCTTGAGAAGCATGCCTCCGAGTTTGGTCTCATCTGCGGATGCGCCGATGATGGCCACGGAACTTGGATTGAAGAATTCCTGCATGAGGCCTGGTATCATCTTCCCTATTATAAAGCTAATCTATGGTTTGTGAAATTCGTAATTTTTATCGCAAATTTTCTACGAATTTCGTAGAAATAATGCAAATTTAGTGCTAAACACTGTGTTTTTCGTCAAAACCGGCTCGGGCGAACGGATTTTCGACGCCGATACCGACGACGAAATCGCCGAACAGATTCGCCCCTACATGCGGCAGAAGAACTACGGCGGCGCGATTGCCAAATATGTGCTGGAAGTGGAAAACCGGCTGGAGTATAAAAAGCCCATCAACCGGGCGAACAGGATGCTGCCCATCTTCCTGGGCGGCGGCCTGCTGATCGGCGCGATCGTGGCGTTGTCCTTCAAGAGCCAGATGAAGACCGTCCGGCGCAAGGCCGGGGCGTCCTCCTATATCCGCGACGGCTCCTTCCACCTTTCCCGCCAGCAGGATATTTACCTCTACACTACCACCACCCGCCGCCGTATCCAGACCGATAACAACCGCGGCGGAGGCGGCGGCCACGGCAGCTTCACCGGCGGTTCGGGCACCCATCATACCAGCAGCAGCTATAAGATGTAAACATCAGTGAGGAGTTACGAGTTGAAAACAGTTAGGAGTGAGGAGTGAGGAGTGAGGAGTTTATTTTGCTTTTCGCTTTTGCTTCTATCAATTCGTTTCTTGCATGTCAAACACTAACTAAACTCCTAACTCCTCACTAAAATAACTCCTCACTGGTTTTGCCGGGCGAACGGAGGGATACCATGAAGCTGGAAGAAAACAAAAAGTACGTCAAAATCGCCGTCACCGGCATCGCCATCGCGCTGGGTTCGTGCATTTGTTTGTTTGCCTTTTACCGGTACGACGAAGTGCAAAGCGTGCTGCACAAGATTTTCTCCATCCTCCGTCCCTTCCTGTACGGCGCGGTGGTCGCTTTTCTGCTGACCCCCATGTGCCGGGAGCTGGAACTCACGCTGGAAACCTGGCTGGGCCAGGAAAAGGCGCGCAGGAGCAAGCACCTGTCCATCTTGATTTCGCTGGTCGTCGCCATCACCATCGTGAGCGTGCTGGGCCTGATCGTGGTGCCGCAGGTGGTGCGCAGCCTCGTCGGCGTGGTGAACGCCCTGCCGGGGCAGCTTCGTTCCCTCAACGAGCAGATCGACCAATTGCTGGTGGATCAGCCCGAATTGCAGGAGCAGTGGGAAGGCTTTTCCAAGCAGATCCTGAATGAAATCGAAATCTGGCGGAACAAGGATCTGCTGCCCCTGGCGCAAACGGTGCTGTCCGGCACGGCCACCTATGTGACCAGCCTGCTTGTGTTCATCAAGGACATCCTGCTGGGCCTGGTCATTTCCGTGTATCTGCTGGCGACGAGAGACCAGTTCTTCGCCCAGGCCCGGCTGCTTGTGCGCAGCATTTTCAATGATGTGTGGGCGAACCGCATCGCGGGTGAAATGCACTATGTGACCCGCATGTTCAACGGCTTTTTCACCGGCAAGCTGCTGGACAGCCTGATCGTGGGCGTGCTTTGCTTCATCGGCTGCATGATCATGGGCTTCTCCTCCCCCGTCCTGATCAGCGTGATCATCGGCGTCACCAACATCATTCCCTTCTTCGGCCCCTTCATTGGCGCCATTCCCTGCGCCCTGTTCTTGCTGCTGAGCAATCCCGTGCACTGCCTGATGTTCGTGATCTTTATCCTGATCCTGCAGCAGTTGGACGGCAACATCATCGGTCCCAAGGTGCTGGGCAACACTACCGGTCTCTCGGGGTTCTGGGTCACGTTTGCCATCCTGCTCTTCGGCGGCCTGTGGGGCCTGACGGGCATGATCGTAGGCGTGCCGCTGTTCGCGGTGATTTATGATATCATCCGGCGGCTGTGCTATCGCGGGCTGAACAAGAAAGGCCAGCAGGATATGATTCACAATTACCAGGAAACCTTCCATCCCAAGCCCAAGCCCAGGCCGGCCAAGAAGAAATAATCATTCTTTCTTACACAAAACCCGCGCTGCGATGCACAGCGCGGGCTTTTCATACCTATTGCCTAAACCGGGAAGGCAGTTTGAAGAGAGTACAGGGTGCAGAGTACAGATATTATTGCTGCGTAGATGTCCCCCATAATACAAACCGTTCGATGAAAGCTGACTGTCTGCCGCTGTCAGTAACATCACGCATCAATCTGAACTCTGTACTCTCACTCAACCTGGGTGGCTGAACAGATACAGAATTATTTTCCCTTGCAGTACTTCCCCACATACGCCTTGGCCAGTTCGTATTCTTCCTGGGGGAGGCGCAGCACCAGGGGCGCGATATGCGGAGTGTGGTACAGGGCGATGACGGCTTTGGCGGGGCGGTACTGGACGGACACCACGTCCTTCCACAGCAGATGCCGCTCCTGGCTGAGATGCACCACAGAGCCGTCCTGCTGGGGCACGTTCTTTTTCGGGTCGGCGCTTTGCAGTCGGGCCCAGCTTTTCCATTTCTGGGGGCCGTGCCAGGTGCGCAGATGCGCGCCCTGGGCGTCCAGCTTGAACACGTTCACCTCCTGCCCCTGCAATAGCAGGAACAGGAAGGTGATAGCCAGCCCCACGGGCACCAGCGCCAGGATCATCCGGGGCAGGGAGCCGCGGAACAGGACGCCCGCCGCCTCTCCCCCATTCACCGTGGCTTCCATACCGAACACTACCGCCATCAGCAGCAGCGCGGCGGATAGCAGCGCAATCAGCGCAAAGCGCCAGATGCGCCCGTCCAGCACGGGTTTGGAAGCAATGCTCCACTGATCCATCTGGGCGGACACCGCGGCGCGTTTGCCGCAGCCGGTGCAGGTGTCGCCGGGGCTTTCCAGGTTGCAGCGTTTACAATAGCTGTAGATCATTCAATCAGGCTCTTTCCGGTCATTTCCGCGGGCACTTCAATGCCCATGCTGGTCAGCATGGTGGGCGCGATGTCGGCCAGGCGTCCGCCGGAACGCAGGGTCTTTCCCACCAGCGCTTCGTCGCAGGCGATGAAGGGCACGGGGTTGGTGCTGTGGGCGGTGAAGGGCTCTTTTGTGATGGGGTCGATCATCTGGTCGGCGTTGCCGTGGTCGGCGGTGACGAAGGCCCGGCCGCCCTTCTTGATGATTTCGCTCACCAGCATGCCCACGTCCTTGTCCACTTCCCGCACGGCTTCGATGGCGGCGGGGATGACGCCGGTGTGGCCCACCATATCGCAGTTGGCGTAGTTCAGGATCATCACGTCGTACTTGCCGCTGTCGATCAGATCCAGGGCTTTCCGGGTCACTTCGGGGGCGCTCATTTCGGGCTTCATGTCGAAGGTGGCTACCTTGGGAGAATCAATCAGGAAGCGTTCTTCCCCGGGGTTGGGGGCTTCCACGCCGCCGTTGAAGAAGAAGGTCACATGGGCGTACTTCTGGGTTTCGGCGATGTGGGCCTGGGTCTTGCCCAGCTTGGCCAGGTATTCGCCCAGGGTGTTTTCCAGGCTTTCCGGGGGATTGACCACCTTGAGGCCGGTGAAGGTTTCGTCGTACTGGGTCATGGACACGTACTGTACGGGGATAAAGCCCTTCTTGCGCTCGAAGCCCTTGAAGTCCGGCATGATGAAAGCGCGGGTCATCTGGCGCGCGCGGTCGGGGCGGAAGTTGAAGAAGATCATGCTGTCGCCGGGTTCCACGGTGGTGAGGGGCTTGCCGTCCTTTTCGATCACGGTGGGGATCATAAATTCGTCGGTCTTGCCGTTGTCATAGCTATGCTGAATGGCGTCCACCGGGTCTGTCTCCCGGATGCCCTCGCCCATCACGATGGCGTCATAGCCCTTCTCCACGCGGTCCCAGATGTTGTCGCGGTCCATGCCCCAGAAGCGGCCCTGGATGGACGCCACCTGGCCCACGCCGATTTCCTTCATCTTGGCCACCAGCTGGCGCATATAGTCGATGGCAGAGGTGGGCGGCACGTCGCGGCCGTCCAGGTAGCAATGGACGAACACCTTGCTCAGGCCCCGGCGCTTCGCCATTTCCAGCAGGGCGTAGAGGTGGGTGATGTGGCTGTGCACGCCGCCGTCGGAGAGCAGGCCCATCATGTGCAGGGTGCCGCCGTTCTGCTTCACGGTGTCCATGGCCCAGGTGAGGGGTTCCTTCTCGAAGAATACGCCGTCCTGAATGTCCTTGGTGATGCGGGTCAGCTCCTGATACACGATGCGGCCCGCGCCCATATTCAGGTGGCCCACCTCGCTGTTGCCCATCTGGCCGTCCGGCAGGCCCACGTCCATGCCGCTGGCGCCCAGCTGGGTGTGGGGATAGCGCGCCTTTAATTTATCCAGTTCAGGGGTGCCCGCCATATAAATCGCGTTGCCTTCGTGGCTGGGATTGATGCCGAAACCGTCCATGATGATCAGGGCCGTCATTTTCTTGTCCATAGCTCAAACTCCTTTGCGTTTCATTCCGTTGACAGCGCGCCGGGAAACCGGCCCGCCGTAAAACCATATCAGTACAGAATATATTATATCCAAAAAAGCCCCGTCCTTCAAGCCCTTTCCATAAAAAATGACGGCTGCGCGAATCCGGCAGCCAATCTTTTATTTACTCGTTTAAATGACTGTTGCGTATCTGAGAGAAAAAAACGAGAGTACAGAGTGCAGAGTACAGAGTACAGATATATCATGTCGATCCAATTTGGATTCCGCAGCGTGTTCACTATATCATCTGTACTCTGTACTCTGTACTCTTGAGTGTATTAGAGCACCCAACCAGCCCTCGAAAACTGCTATGGATTAAAACTCCCACAAGTACAGCGCGCCGCTTTCCCCGCTCATGTCCACGACGTAGCGGTGGGTTTCGCCGTCCTCGTCGGTAAAGGCAATGCCGTTGTTGGGAATGTCGCCCCAGAAGGTGAGGGACACGCGCAGCGGCGCGTCGGGGGTCAGTTCGTCCTGGGTATAAACTGTTGTCGTGACAAACTCCAGTTCATCGCTATCCTCCGACATTTCCAGCTCAAGCACCTGGAAATCCTTCACGGGCCGCCGGGCGGTAAACACCACGCAGGTAGCATAATCCTCGTCGCCAATCAGGACGGAGGGAATGTCCTCATCTTCCTCGACCTCTTCCACCCGCACGGCGGGCAGGGGGCCGAAGGCAATCGTTTGCAGGATCCTGTCCAGCCGGTGTCCATAGCCCTCCCAGGCTTCCACCGGGCAGTTGATATAGGCCGCGGCCCATTCGTCCCCGTCTTGCGCCACGTAAAAGCCCTGCAGGATTTCTTCATTGAAGGCCGCGTAATCCGCAAAGCCCTTCAGGATTCCGCCGGCTTCGCAGGGATACTCGTTTTCATTCATTTCATCCATGCCGTTTACTTCCAGAAACCGTTCCGCAGGAACGCCCACCGCTTTGGGCGTCATGAGCTCCAGATAAACGGGCAGATCGCTTTCCGCGGGACAGATCATCAGGCTTTGTCCGCTTTCCGACTGGCTGTCATCCACGGTGAACAGCTCTGCGTCGTACCAGAAATAAAAACCCCACGGCGTTTCGTACAGCGTTTCCGTCACATCTTCCGGCTCGCCCTCCAGATAGATCACGCTTTCGCGGGTTTCCGCCAGCGCCCCGCAGACGGACAGCATCAGAATCAGCAGCGCTATGATTATTCGTTTCATACGGTTGCCTCCTTCATGGTTTTTTACACGTTTATTTTACTCCATTCTCCGTCTTTTCGCAACTGCCTTGCACGAATCTGGAAGCCATTTTACATCGGATGGATTTGCATTTGCGCTGTATTCATGTTATAATAACGACTGATTTGTCCCGAAAGGGCCATAAATTTTTATTTGGAGGGACGCTCTTTGGAAGACCCGATAGGCCGATGGCTGATTGAAATTGGATTGATGCTTTTATGCGCGCTGCTGGCCCTGTGCCAGGCGGCGCTGACCCACGCCAACGAAGGCAAGCTGCGCGCCGCCGCCCAGGAGGGCGACGGACGGGCGAAGAAGCTGCTGCCGTATCTCGAAAAAGCCGAGCCGCTCATCGCCCTGCGGGGCCTGCGCACGCTGTTCCTGCTGTTCTTCGGGGTGTGGGGCGTGCAATTGTTTGAATACATGGGCCTGCCCTTCGCGGGTGCGGCTGTGGTGTTCTGCCTGATCGCGGCGCTGCTGATCGTTACGCTGTGCAAGCTGACGCCGGACAAAATCGGCAAGCGGCGGGCAGACACCCTGGTGCTTGCCCTGCAGCCGGTCATTTCCTTCGTCACCCGGGCTATGACGCCCTTTACCCTGCTGGAGCAATGGGCCGCCCGGGGCATCGTGCGGCTGTTCGGCATCGACCCTCACGCAAAAGATGAAGAAGTGACCGAGGAAGAGATCCGCGCCATGGTGGACATCGGCGAGGAATCCGGCGTGATCGAGCGCAACGAACGGGACATGATCAAAAATGTGTTCGACTTCGGCGACCTGACCGCCGCAGACTGCATGACCCACCGCACCGACGTGACCTCCATCTGGATCGGCGACGATCAGGAGACCATTCTGGACGCCATCAAGGAAAGCGGCCTGTCCCGCTTCCCGGTGTACAACGAGGACATCGACGATATTGTGGGCGTGCTGTCCACAAGGGAATACCTGCTGAACATGAGCGAAGCCAAGCCCAAGCCGCTGAAATCCCTTTTGCGGGACGCCTATTTCGTGCCGGAAACCGTGCCTGCCGAAGTGCTGCTGCGGAACATGCAGCACGTCAAGACCCACATCGCCATCGTGGTGGACGAATACGGCGGCATGAGCGGCATCGTGACGATGGAAGACCTGCTGGAAGAAATCGTGGGCAATATCTACGACGAGTTCGACCCCGCCGCTGAAACGGAGATTCAACCCCTGGGCGGCGACACCTGGCGCGTCAGCGGCTCCGCCGACCTGGAAGCCGTCAGCGAAGAACTGAACGTGAAGCTGCCCGAAGACGAGGATTACGACACCCTGGGCGGCCTGATTTTCAGCCGTTTCCGCTCCATCCCCGAGGACGGCTCCACCCCCAGCCTCACCCTCTATGCCACCGAGGACGGCGAAGCGCCTGAGGAGGGCGCGGCAGACACCCTCGAAATTCAGGTGGAAACCATCGAGGACCGCCGCATCGAATGGGCAAAGGTACATGTGATCCGGGCAGAAAAAAAGAACGAGGATTCAGAAAAGGAAGCCTGACGGAAGCCAAGGGGCTGTCTCGTAATGAGGCAGCCCCTACTGGCTAAGAAAAAAGAAATCAAGTGCACAATCAAAGAGAAAACGCGGTGGACAAGAGGGGTCAATCATGTCAAGCAAGCCGTTATACGTTGCGATCGAATTAGGATCGGATTTTGTCCGCTGGGGCACATGTTTTGCCGGTCGGCAGACGATCAGGTCAATTCCGCTTTCAAATACGGTACAATTCCATATTTCTGCGCGCAACAGCGCGGCAGCGCTCATCAAGGAAGTTTTGATGTATATACGGGATCATGAGAGGCACGGCTTGCCGGATATAGTTTCCGTTTCCTTTCCGTACCTTACCATCCGTGATCTTGCCCAGATCGAAAGCGTCATTCAATGCATGGGCATTTCGCGTCTCCGTATTATGAAGCGGATTTCTTCTTTTGCCGTCTCCGTGAATAATATGGGTTTATCGTTAGAGAAGGATGAGCATGTGCTGCTGATCGATTCTACTGGAACAGCCTGCGAAACGGCCATTGCGCAGATGGGTTTTGGTATCGTTGAAATGTGCAGCGTCGTCCAAAGGCAAGTCACTCCCGATACCCCGATGAATGTGGATTTTCTGCGAAAAGATATTTTTAAAGCGATTGACTCCAGCGGCGCAAAAAAGATTGTCGGGATATATGTATCCAATTCTCTCCCATCTGAATACAGAAAGATGCTGAACGATTCTTTTCACTTAGAAAGCATACGAATGTCACCGGACAGTGTTTTGACCGGATCCATGATTCAGGGCGAGGTGATCGCCGGGAGAATGACAAATGTCCTGCTCTTGGATGCAACGGATTACGAAATATGCGTCGGTCAGGATGTTTTATTGGATGCAGGCATAACTGTTCCCGTAAAAAGAACAATAGAAATTCCGTATCGTCCGGCACGGCCTGACAAATGCATCGACATATTCATTAAGAAAAACAACATGCTTTTGGATACGCCGCAGTGCGTCAAGCTGCTTATCCAGCCCTTGCTGCTTCCCAAACAGAAGGAAAACAAGCTGCGAGTGACGGCGGACATTGACCGGGAAGGAAGGCTTTCAGTTGAAATTGAGAGCGTACAGACCGGAAAGAAGATAAGCTATGCGTGGAATGAAATCCGTGAAAGACTGATTCCGTGAAGCTTGCTCAGGAAGAGCTGAAAAAAATGAGCGCCGGCTCCGTGTGTCTGCCGGCGCATTGTTTTACGGCTGTACGGGCAGCGCGATCTTCGCCGCGGCGACCCCCTTTGCGGATACGGATAAACGGACTTCGCCCGGTTCATGGCCCGCGCGCAGCACAGCCAGGGCCCGGCCCTGCCAGGTGGTGAACTGTCCCTTGGAGTAGTTTTCGTCCGTAACGGGATTGCCGCTGCCAAAGCCCAGCAGCTCCGCTTCGCCGCTGACCTCGGCGGTCAGAAGCGTATCGGCGTCGGGCACCGTGTTCCCGTCTTCGTCGATCAGTTCGGCCTGCACATAGCACAAAGATGCGCCGTCGGCTTTCAGGCTGTCCGTTTCAGCGGTCAATCGGATAGCCACAGGTTTTCCCGTGGTTCTCAGCGCGGCGCGGGACACTTCCGTCCCGCCTGCATAGCTGACCGCCTCCACGGTGCCAGGGGCATAGACCGTCTCGAACAGGAAGGTCAGCGGCATATCGTGAATCAGCGCTTCCCCGGCTTTTTTGCGGCCGAGGCTGACGCCGTTCACCAGCAGCTCCACTTCCTCCGCCCCGCTGAACACGGCGATTTTCACAGGCTTTCCTTCCTGCCCTGCCCAGTTCCAGCGCTTCCACACGCCGGGGAAGCCCCAGCTGGACAGAGTTTCCACTTTGCTGAAATTCGCGGGATCGTAGGAAAACAGCGCCGTTTCCCTGCCGCCCCACACGATGCGGCGGTATTCGCCCTGGGGCCGGACACTGCCGGTGATGTCGAAGTCCGCGTCGTTGGCGGTGCGCCAGGGATAGGGCGAGCCCGCGCCCCAGGGATTGCCGATCAGGGGATCGCCGGGTTCATAGAACATGGCTTTGCCGATGCCCGCTTCGCCGATGTAATCCCAGGCTGTCCAGGTGAAGTCCCCGATGATCCAGGGCGTTTTTTCGATCATGGGCCAGTGCATCCCGATTTCCTTGGGAAAGTTTTCGCTGCCCAGCATCACCCGTTCGGGGAACAGCCGGTGATCCTGATCGTATTTTGCTTCCATGTAGTTGTAGCCCGCCACGTCCAGGCCGTTGGCGAAGGCTTCGGTGTATTCCTCCCAGAGCAGGTCGTCTTTTTGCGCCGCGTTCCATCTGCGGTACTGCTCCGCCAGCAATTGGTCGTCCAGCCCGCTCCAGAAAGAGCAGATGGCGTTGGAAACGGGGCGGCTCCCGTCGTGCTTCCGAATGGCTTCCGCCAGCCTCACCGCCCACAGATAGCCGCTGTCCAGTCCCCCGCGCTCAGTGATTTCATTGCCCGTGGACCAGAGAAGGACGGAGGGATGGCAGCGGTCCCGGCGCACGAACGCGGCCAAATCCTTCTCCCAGTCGGTTTCAAAGAACTGGTTGTAATCGCCGGGCTGCTTGCCCATGCCCCATACGTCAAAGGCCTCGTCAAACACATACATCCCCAGCCGGTCGCAGGCTTCGATCAGCGCGGCGGAGGGCGGGTTGTGGGTGGTGCGGATGGCGTTGAAGCCGATTTCCTTCAGCTTTTTCACCTTCCGGGCTTCGGCGTCGTACAGGCTCACCGCGCCGATCACGCCGTTGTCGTGGTGCAGGCAGCCGCCCTTCAGTTTGACGGTTTTGCCGTTGACCCGCAGGCCGTGCTTCACGTCGGCTTCCACGGTACGGATGCCAAAGAGCACGCTTTCCGCGTCCTCGGTGGGGGCTTTGGCGGGAATGATGCGGGTCTTGAAGGTGCCGATTTCCTTGACCCGTGCCCGGAGCCGGTACAGGTTCGGTGCGTCGGCGCTCCACAGCAGGGGCTTGTCCACGGTCAGGGTTATGTAGGCCGTTCCGGAAGAGAGGGGTTCGACCTGCGTGACCGTTTTCCGGGACAGCACCGTTTCCCCGCTGTGCTCCCGGAGCAGGTCGAACCACACCTCCGCCACCCGGTTTTCGGCATGTTCGTTCCGGATCTCGGCGGACAGATGCAAATAGGCGGTTTCGGGGTTTCCTGCATCGTCGTATTCGATCTTCTTCGTAAAGCCGTATAGCCCGCCGAACGCCACGTGCAGCCTGGGCATATGCGCAAGCTCCACGCCCCGGAACAGGCCCGCGCCGGAATACCAGCGGGAATTGGGCTGCATACTGGGATTCACGGTGATGACGATGCGGTTCTTTTCTCCCGGATATGCAAGGCGGGTAATGTCCGCTTCAAAGGGCGCGTAGCCGTAATGCTGGAGCGCGGCCTTGTCGCCGTTCACTTCTATGGTGGCGTTCATCATGGCCCCGTCCAACCGCAGGGCGATGCGGTCGTCCTGCCATGCCGCGGGAATGTCGATCTCCTTCACGTAGTGGGCTACGCCCGCGTTGTAGTATCCGCTGGCCGCGCCGGAGGGAGCGTCCGCGTACACCTCGCCCGCGATCATATAATCATGGGGCAGGTTCACAACGCAGTCGCCGAATTCGCCTTTCACGCGCTTGTTGACGTCCAGCTGTCCCAAGCTAAAATGCCAGTCCCGGTTGATCTTCATGCTGCGCATCGTTTTTTCCTCCTTACATTCTGGTGATCATCACGGCTATTTTTTCCTTGCCGGGCAGCCTGACCGTCGTTCTTCCGCGGGCATATTCCACATTTGGAGGAATGCTTCCTCCCCACAGCGCGAAGCCCCGATGTGATCCGCCTGGAGATGGGGCACCCGATCCGCCTCACCCATACGCATGTGGAATACCCGTTCAGTCTTCCGCCTTTTCCGGCGGCCCGCCATTCGTTTCTTTCGTGGAATGGGCTTTGAGCAGCGGCTCCTTGGATTCCAGCATGAAGCGGTATTCCCCTGCGGTCAGCGTCCGCTCCGGGCAGTCCTTGGCCCAAGGCAAAGAGAGCGTGGCCTCACAGTCGAAGGGGATGGTGATGTTCAGCGCCGCCTGGCAGTCATCCACCACCCGCCAATCCACATGATATCTGCCCGCGGGAGAGTCATAATCCGCGCTCACAGATCCCATAATGCCGCTTGGAACGGGCGACAGCATGATCCGCTTGAAGCCCGGGCACTCCTCCAGCGGGTTTATGCCCGCCATACAGCGCCACATCCACTCGCCCACGGAGCCCAGCGCATAGTGGTTAAAGCTGTTCATGCCCGTGGAGGACACGCTGCCATCCGGTTCCATGCTGTTCCAGCGCTCCCACACGGTGGTAGCGCCCAGATTCACTTCATACAGCCAGCCGGGATATTCCTCATTGAAAAGGATGCGGTAGGCCAGGCTGTTTTCTCCCTCCGCGCTCAGCACCCGCTGAATCAGGGGTGTGCCAACAAAGCCGGTGACGAACTTGTTGCCTTTGGCACGGATGAGCGCAATCAGCGATTTCAGCGCCCGGGGCCGATCCTCGTTCAGGTGATAATACAGAGTCAGCACATAGGCCGTCTGGGTAGTAATGGCGCAGCGGCCGTTGGGCGTATAGTATTCATCCAGGATGTAGCGATGAACTTCGTCCGCCAGGGCGTTGTAATGCTTTTCATCCTCCGCCTTGCCCAGCAAAGCCGCTGTTTTTGCTGTCAGGCGGGCGCTGAACATGTAATACACGTATGCCACAAAGGCGTCTTCCGTGCCGCCCTTCACCTGGGCGGCGCCGCCGGCGGGGTTGTCCAGGGCCAGCCAATCGCCGTAATGGAAATGCCGCGCCCAGCCGTGATCGCTGCCATCTTCCCGCTGAATGTAATCCACCCAAGCCTTCATGCTGTCGAAGGATTCGGCCAGGATGGTTTTGTCCCCGTAGAACAGGTACAGATCCCAGGGGATGATGGTGGCGGCGTCGCCCCACACGCTGCTGCCCTGGCCTGCGTGGCCGACGGAGGGAATCACGTCCGGCACCATGCCGCCGTGCTGGCGCTGTTCGCTGCGCAGGTCATAAAGATACTTGCGGTAGAAGGCTGCGCAGTCGGCAAAATAGCAGGCCGTGGGCACGAACACCTGGGTATCCGCTGTCCAGCCCATGCGCTCGTCCCGCTGGGGGCAGTCGGTGGGCACATCCACAAAGTTGCCCCACTGTCCCCACTGAATGTTGCTGATCAGCTGATTGATCTTCGCATGTCCCGTTTCAAGCGTTCCCGCCGGAGTTACGTCAGAATAATAGACCAGCGCGGTGAAATCATCCTGCTGCGGATTTGCAGCGCCTGAAACTTTGGCATACCGGAAACCGTAGAAGGTGAACTGCGGCTCCAGAATATGTTCTTTGCCGTCGGAAATGTAGATGTATTCGGCCTTCGCGGTGCGCAGGTTATCCCGGTAGAAATTCCCCTGCTGCAGCACCTCGCCCACCTGCACATGAATTTTCGTGCCCTTCGGCTCATGCACCCGCAGGCGGAAATTGCCCGTCATGTTCTGGCCGATGTCATAGACCCACTCGCCCGCCGGGGTATGAAGCAATTCGACGGGCTTCCGCTCCTGCTGCACCTTCACAGGGATACTCATTCGGTCAGTAAGGGGCATGGTGTCTTCCAGAATGACCGCTTTTTCCTCCGGCAGTTCGGGCAGGGTGTCGTCCCGCTGCTCACCGTCGTAGATGTTGGAAAAATGGGTTTTGCTGCGGGTAACGGTCCAGGTGTCATCCGTAGCGACAACCGTCTCTGTTCCGTCCGCGAAGGTCACGCGGAGTTCAGCGATCAGCTTCCATTGGTCGCCGTAGTATCCATGGCCCTCCGGCCGAGAGGTAAAGCCGAACCGGCCTTTGTACCAGCCGTTGCCCAGCGCCACGCAAATCTCATTTTGCGCAGCCAGCAGGGCGGCGGCGTCATAGGTCTGAACCTGTACCCAATCGGTATAATTGTTGCAATAGGGAGTCAGGCGTTCGTCAGACACGGATTGTCCGTTGATTTTCACATGGTACAGACCCAGGCCGCAAATATACAGCCGGGCGGAAGCGATGTTTCCCTTTCCGCTCAGATCGAAAGCCTTGTGGAACACAGGCAAACGGGATTCGTTTTTGTCACAGGTGATCCACTGTCCCTGCCAGGGTTCTCCCATCTTGCCGGTTTCAAACCAGTTCAGTTCGCTCTCCGCTTCCTCGCCCGCGTCGCTGCGGACAGCCACTGTCCAGAAATACCGGCTGCGGGGCTGCAAGGGCAGCTCCACCGGCGTTGCCAGAGAATTCAGATTTTGCCATTCAGTATCATGCAGGCAGATTGTTTTCTCCATATCCTGCCATACGAGCAGCCGGGCGGCAGTCTGCTTCTTCCCCTGTGCCGCTTCTGTGACCCACGAAAAAACCGGCGTGCCCAGTTGATAGCCCATAGGGGATTCAATGTGATTGACCTTGCACTGCGTGATTTTCATGATGATCTCCTCTCTTTTGCACAGCGATGAGGCTACCGCCCTGGGCTTGGATGGGCTTTTCATCGGTGTCCAGTCATTCCCGGCCGGGATGAAAGCCGTGATACTTCGTCTCCCGCGCTTCTTTTTTGAAAGAAGCCTCCGTCCTTAACAGACGACGGCCCCTGCATTTCTTTCTGAAGCTTACTCAGCCACAAACGACAGCGTCTGCTCAATATCGCCGAAGGTCTCATTGCCCGCCTGGGCGTAGCGCATAGAATACTACCCTGTATTATACAGCAAAAAACTGCTGTTGAAAAGAAAAAATACAGCCTGCGTCCAACAGGCTGTAAAAAATCGTATTTGTTTATCCCTTGACGCAGCCCTGGTTGACGCCCTATTCCATCTTGTCCCGGAAGAACATGGCGCTGTACGCCTGCGGCACCAAAAGAAAACCGAGCCCCGCCACCGCGTTGAACAACAGGGACATTGCCAGCCCGTCCAGGATGATTCTCGGCCCGTTCATCTATCTCTCTTCCTTTCACGGCTCCGGATAGCCATATGCTTTGTAGCCGCAAGAAGCCCGCCCATCATCCAGAGGTTGCCGATGCTGATCCAGCCCGTGGCCAGGGCGTTGGTGATGCCGTAATCGCCGATCACACGCATCAAAAGCACCCAGAGAAAACCGAACAGCACTGAGAATACCCAGCACCGACGCGGCAGCGGCGTATGGCCCGAAAGGAACGCCTTGATCTGGACAATGGCTGTGAGGAAGAAAAAAACGGCAAAGATGAGTGTTGCGGGAATCAGGAACCAGCCGATCCAGCGCAGAATTTCCTGGGAAACGATTGCCGGATGATCCGAGTAGAAACGCTTCACCAGATAGACCGCCATGCAGCAGGGCACATGCACACCGCAGCCGCCAAAAGCCAGACAGCCCAGGATACCCGCACGATAGGCATGAGCATCCTTTTCAGAATAAGGCTTGATCATCCGGTAAACGGCAAACCAGCACAGGCATTCGATGGGGATGCCGATAAGCCCCAGCAGCGCCGAGGCGAAAATTCGGCCATCCGGTACGGAGAGATACCGGGTAAACATAGGAGGGAGTTCCGTGACGGACGGGTCTGCCACGCCCCAGCCCAGCAGCATGTCTCCCGCCAGCACCATCAGGGCGGCAAAAATGCCGATTTTCAGGAGGTGCCGGATTCGTCCCCAGTCTAATGTACTGTCTGTCCCGGTATGGTTGTTCACGGTTCTTCTTCCTTTCTCATCCCAGCGTTACGTCCAGGATCATCATCACCACAAAGCCCAGGGCAAAGGCGATGGGGCCCACATTGGAGTGTATGCCCTCCGACATCTCGGGGATCAGTTCCTCCACCACCACATACATCATGGCTCCCGCGGCGAAAGCCAGAAAGTAGGGCATGACCGGCTTCACCAATCCGGCGGCCAGGATGGTTGCCAGGGCGGCGATCGGTTCCACCGCACCGGACAGCACGCCCATCCAGAAGGTTTTGCCTTTGGCCATGCCTTCCGCCAGCAGCGGCATGGAAACAATCGCTCCTTCCGGGAAGTTCTGAATGGCGATGCCCAGGGCCAGCGCCAGGGCGCCGGCGGCACTGATGCCGGTATCTCCTGCCAGAAAGCCTGCGTACACCACGCCAACCGCCATGCCCTCGGGAATGTTGTGCAGCGTGACCGCCAGGATCAGCTTGGTGGTGCGCTTGAGCCTGCTCTGCGGGCCCTCATGCTGCTTGTCCATGTGCATGTGCGGCGTCAGCATGTCCAGCGCCAGCAGGAAGCCCATGCCGACCAAGAACCCGATGGCGGCAGGGAGGAAAGCCAGCGTTCCCAGGTGGGCGCTGCTCTCCAGCGCAGGCTGCAGCAGGCTCCAGAAGGAAGCCGCCACCATGACCCCCGCCGCAAAGCCGGTCAGCGCTTTCTGCACGCCGATGGAAATCTGTTTTTTCAGAAAGAACACCATTGCCGCGCCTAAGCTGGTGCCCAGGAACGGGATCAGAACACCTTCCGCAACCTGCGTGTTCATGTGTTCCACCTCACTTGACGCCCGTCAGCCGGGCCGAGCCGGACAGCGCCATCCAGGACGATTCTCGGCCTATTCATTGTGATTTTCTCCTCCGGATGATCTCATCGTGGCAGGCATCCCCATCTGACAGATCCGAATGGCGGATGAAGATCACGTGACGGCGCAGGTTTTCATACGAGGTCGTATCCGTCATGCAGAAGATCTTGCACAGGCTTCGGATGCCGTAGGTCTCGAACATCTCGACGTACACGCATTTGGAGATGCGGTATTCGATCCTGTCTTTGCCGACGTCGAACTGGTCATAGGTGATGCTGCCGTCCTTGACCCGCTTGTCGTGATCCGAGAGATTCCATTTTTTCGCGATGCTGAAGCTGTTCGGCAGCAGATCGATCAGGCGGATGAGCCGCATGAAAAAGTTCCTTCGGCGCGCAAATCCATGGTTGACTGCCTCGATGATCTCCGCGTCGGTCAGGCCGAACGCTTTCATCTCCAGGCACATGGCGATCACGGCATAGACGTGGACCGCGTTCGTGGTGGGATAGACGCTGTGCGCTTTGAAACCGTCGGAGGCGTACATCTCCCGGAGCCGCGATTCATAAGCCGCGGCCTTTGCTTCGATATCCCGGCAGTTCCGGAAAGTCAATGCTTTCCGGTACGCTTTGCTGTAGCTCCGGATGGTTTTCTCCATATTGCTTTCACCTCCCGATGATCAGCATTCCGAGCAGAGGACGTCTTTCGTGCCATGACGTTTCCGGCAGTAGAGGCGAATCATCAGGGAGACGCCGGCCTTTTTCCCTTTTGGACGCTGTATCTCTGCCCATCAGCTCGGCCTCCCGCTTTTGATGGCGTAGGCGCGGTCAGCGATGCCCAAGGTGTTCTTCTAATGCAAAACCAGCACGACCGAGCGGCCCGACTTTTTGCTTCCTATCGCAAAGCTTTGAGGATCATGCCCTCATTCAGGCTGTCCAGATTGCTGGTCGGTTCATCCAGCAGCAGGGGCAGCGCTTCGTGCAGGAAGGCCCGCGTCAGGCCGATGCACAGCTGCTCGCCGCCAAATATAAGTTAGGTAGAGCTAACTATTCTGCAAAAAGCATGCACGGCAAGTGCTTATCTTTTTCTTTCCTGCTTTTTGCGCCCGGTTTATCCGCATCTTCTGGTATCGCCCAGGATTTACCGAAACGTCCTGCGCCGGAAACGCAGCCTACCTGGATATACTGGGTCACCCGGCGTTTAAACGCCTTCCATTTCTCGGCAATTTCTCTGACAGATCAATATCCTTTCACGCTTCACCTCATACAAAGTTAGAAGCTTATAACACATATTATTATATACTGATGTCAGCAGAATGCAAGTCCTTTTTTGATTAAAAAATGCTTTCAAATGTTCAGCTTAGGTTCTATCGGCAGGCAGCTTTTCTCTGAAATAATGACCCATATTTCCCAAAAACGTTTTGTATATGATTTACCGCTCCACCTCTCCGAGACTCTTTCTTGCTGCTTTTCAGGGCTGGAAAAGGAATTGAAATAGCAGTGAAAAACGGTTCATGCAAATGGCCGCATTTGGCGGCCAGCAGGGTCGTAATTCCCGGCCAGTCAGGGCCATAATTGGCGGCCAGCAGGCCGCTTGCAACCTGCATTCCCGCGCAATTATAA
>CADBCX010000041.1:0-34430 GCA_902793245.1 uncultured Eubacteriales bacterium
TTAACTGTCGTTTTTCCTCAATCTCTCTGTATCGTTTTCAAGATTCTCGCGCCTCCCGCTCGGTTCCCCTCGCTTGAGCGCTTGGTTAGAATACCACAAATACCCTTGCACTGTCAACAGTTTTTTTGACTAAATCTGCGATTTTTTTAACAGAAAACGAAAGTCCGAACATTATATTTTCTATATATTTTTAATGTTCGATTATATTCTAATATGTTTGGAAATAATAGCAAGCAGAATGTTCGGTTTTAAAAAGAACGTTTGTTTCCATTTTCATTCATTTCCAGCATGGAAACGTCGCAAAGTGGGGATATCAAACGTGGGTGATTGATATGACAGGACTAAAAAGAATGATTGGTTTGCCAGTGATCGTCAACGGTCGGCAACGAGGAAACGTTCTGCGGGGCGTACTGGCCGAGGATGGAAAGAGTCTTCGCGGGCTGGTTATGCGCGGCGGATTGCGCGGCACCCGATGGCTTTCCCGTGAACAAATTTCACTGGTAGGAAAGATTTCTGTTATTGCCAAAGGAAAAACGGGACGGGTACCAAAGGGCGCTTCCTATCATCTTTTCCGCGTCACTGACCCGGACGGAACGCGGCTGGGCGTAGTGACAGACGCACTATTTAATGAAGAAACACTGCGCGTATCCGCCCTGGAAATATCCGGTGGACCGCTGGATGACCTGATTGATGGACGCTGGTATGCCACAGCCTATCATGTACAGCCCATGGGAGACGTGGGGCATGTGACAGTGCCGGCAATCAGAGAGGAGGTGAATGAAGGATGAGCAAGGTGCTGCTGATCGGCATGGCAGGCTATTTGCTTGGCATGAAGCATCAATGGCTGTGCCGCCATTTCTGCTGGGCCAAGATGTGGAAGCACGCGAAGCGGATGATACGGTAACACATGAAGTGAGGAGTGAGGAGTTTAGAATGATGATGCTGACAGCGTGAAGCCATACCTGCGTTTCATTATTCGACTATATATAACTCCTCACTTCTCACTGATCTAAAATCATCCTGAAGAAAGGGGTGCAGAGCATGGTTCAGCTGCCGACAACAAAAGGCGTATCCAGGGGGATGCGCTGGGGAATCGGCGCAATCGCCGCGCTGTTGGCGCTTCTGATGTGGCCGTCGTTAAGCAAACTGACGGGGCAATTGATCTTCGCTCTGCTGCTCACCGCCGCGGCGCTGCCGCTTTCCCGAATACTGGAAAAGCATATGAACCCATCGCTGGCCGCAGCCTTGTCCGTGCTGTCCCTGATGCTGAGCGTGATCGGTCTGGCAGGATTAATGGCGCCGCATTTGATTTCCCAGGTCTCGCTGCTGATTGCCCAGGCGCCTCGGTTATTCCAGCGCATACAGGAAATATGGGAGACCTGGAACAGCCACGACAGCATCCGGCGGCTGGGACTGAGCAATTACCCGGAGGAATGGATGAAACGGGCGGCAGCCTGGGCGGGAGAGAACCTGCCCAAGTGGATTGCCGGGATCGGGGCGGGAGCGGACGCGGTAAGCCGGGCATTTTTGTCGCCGGTGCTGGCCTATTATTTTGTGCGGGACCGGGAATTGTTTTCTTATCAGCTATCTTTATGGATCCCGCTCAAGCACCGCCAGCGGGTATTGACCGCGCTTCATGAAATGCGCCTGGAAGCCGGCGGATACGTTCGGGGACAGGCGCTGGTGGCGCTGGCTGTGGCGCTGCTGACGGCTGTGGGTCTCATGATTGTGGGCATACCGGCGTGGCTGGTGCTGGGAATCATCATGGGGCTGTGCGAGTTTATTCCATATATCGGGCCGCTGATCGGCGGTGTTCCCATCGTGCTTTTCTCCCTGCCTCTTGGCATATCCGCCTTGCTCTGGGCGCTGGGCGTGACAGTCTTCGTGCAGCAGCTTGAAGGGTACTTTCTTTCGCCCCGGCTGATGGCAGGAGCGACCGGGCTGCATCCGGCCTCCGTAATTCTGCTGCTCTCCGCGGGCGGTTATTTAGGCGGTTTGATGGGGATGGTGGCGGCGGTGCCCGCGTTTGTGTGCGTGCGGGGCGCGGCAAGGGTGCTGTATGAGACCAGGGAGGAAAGGGAATAGAGGCATTTGCTGACTTAATGGACACTCCAAACTACTGTCGCCTGTCTGAGAGAAAAAGACGAGAGTGCAGAGTACAGAGTTCAGATTTATATAGTCGAACAATTATAGATTCCGCAGCATGTTCACAATATCATCTGTACTCTGCACTCTGTACTCTAAAACATCGTGACTTAAAGTGCCCTTTCAGCCACGACTGGCCTGCCCCGCCATCGGTCACGAATCATCTGAAAAAATTTTACAAAATGTTAAAAAATTTACGCAACCGCCTTGCGGTAACGCATATTATCGTGTATAATAAATGAAGGAAAGAGGGAGGGAGCAAAATGACCGAAAGATTTGAAACCATGAAGCTCAGCCCACTGCCGGAAGGAAACGAAACCGCTTCCGATATCCTTGAGCACGTTTATCGCGCCTTGCAGGGCAAAGGATACGACCCCATCACGCAGCTGGTGGGCTTTGTTCTGACGGGCGATCCTACTTATATCACCAGTTATCAGGGGGCCCGCAGCCTGATCTGCCGTTTGGAAAGGGACGAGATTCTGGAAGAACTGGTGCGCTATTACGTGGAGAACAAGCTGGACAAATGAGCGGACGGATACTGGCACTGGACGTGGGCGACAGGCGCATCGGCATCGCGTTGAGCGATACGGCGCAGATTATCGCAACGCCCCACAGCGTTTATACCCGGGTGGGCTGGGGGCCGGATGTGAAGCACATCCAAAAGCTATATGAAGAAAACGAAGCCGTGCTTGTGCTGTGCGGACTTCCTAAGAACATGGACGGCTCCGTGGGCTTTCAGGCGGAAAAGGTGAAATCCTTCGCCGAGCAGCTGGAAAAAGCCGGCTTGCCGGTTCAGTTTCAGGATGAACGGCTTTCCACCGTGTCGGCGCACCAGGCGCTGATCGAGGGCGGCATGCGGCGGGACGAACGGAAGGGCACCGTGGATAAGGTGGCCGCCGCTGTGATCCTGCAAAGCTATTTGGACGCGCAGAAATAAAAACGCATTTCCTGCCGGAAACGGCATGAATGATCATTCCAACGGAGGAAACAAATCAATGGCTGACGAATTTGACAAGAACATTCCCCAGGATGACGAACTGCCCGAGGGCATCATTGAGCTGACCGACGAGGACGGCGTGACCACCCAGTTTGAATACCTGACCACCATCGACCACGAGGGCGAGCTCTACGTGGTGCTGATGGTCGCCCAGGACGAGGAACAGGACGACGAGGAAGGCGAAGTGCTGATCCTGAAAATCGAAAAGGATCCCGAGACCGACGAGGACATCTACGTCTCCGTGGACGACGACGCTATCTCCCAGGCGGTGTTTGACAAGTTCATGGAAATGGTGGAAGAAGAGGACGAATAATCTTCTTCCCTGAAGCCCCCTCTCCTGCAAAATTGGAGAGGGGGTTTTTCTTGAAAGCCATTCGCATGGTTGATCGGCCCATACTGAAAGCGCCGTCTTTCCATACACGCAAATTCCCTTGCCACTCACAAGTTCTAAGCTGAAACTGTCTATATACAACATGAACAATGATAAATCAGTTGCAAAAGCCGGTTTTTTTCTGTACAATGAATTGTGTGGTTTCGGGAAGAATGACTTATGATCCATTGCATCCCTGACTGTCAGGAGGAAACGGCATGAATGTTTTTGATATTATCGGCCCGGTGATGATCGGCCCGTCCAGCTCCCACACCGCGGGCGCGGTGCGCCTGGGGCGGGTGGTGAACAAGCTGATCGACAGCCGGAAACTGGACAGGGTGGAGATCACGCTGTCCGGTTCCTTCGCCCAAACCTACAAAGGCCACGGCACCGACCGGGCGCTGCTGGCAGGCATCATGGGCTATCACAGCTATTCCCCCGAGATCCGCGACGCGCTGAATATCGCCCGGGAACGGGGCATTGCTTATGAATTCATCAAAGAGGATATCAAGGACGCCCATCCCAACACCGCCCGCATCCATTATTTTCTGGCAGACGGCGGCGAGGGCGTGATGCAGGGAGCCAGCGTGGGCGGCGGGAATATCCTGGTGAACCAGGTGGACGGAATGAACGTGAGCTTCAACGGCGAAAACAACACCATCCTGGTGATGCACCAGGACAAGCCCGGCGTCATCGCCGCCGTGACCCAGCTGATGCACTGGGAATACGCCGATCTGAACATCTCCAGCTTTCACCTTTCCCGCCAGAGCAAGGGCGGCGAAGCCATCATGACCATTGAGATCGACGGCCAGCCCCCGGAAAACCTGATGGGGGCCATCCGGAAGATTCAGCATGTTTCCAATGCGATTCTGATCCGCAGAATTTAAAATGAGTTCTAAGTTCAAAGTTCTAAGTTCTAAGCTGTCAAGCTGTTTTCAGATTATTCAGCTTAGAACTTGGAACTAAGAACTTAGAACTGGATATTCTCTTGCTTCAATCAATGAACGATCGATTTTACTGTGAAGGTGCTACTATGCTGAAATATGAATCCATCAGTGAATTGGTGCGGGAAGCGGAAGCCCGGGGCGTCAGAATCAGCGAGCTGGTGCTGCAGGACCAGGCGGAAGCCATGGAAACGACCCCGCTGGAATTATATGAAAAAATGGAAATCGACTTTTCCGTGATGGTGTCCTCCGTGCAGGCAGGCCAGGGGAAAGACCAGAAATCCATGTCCGGCCTGACCGGGGGTGAGGGCTGGAAGATGAAAGCCTACGCCGAAAACAAAAACGGCGGCTTGTGCGGCCCGTTCCTGGCGCGGGCTATTTCCCGGGCGCTGTCCGTGGCCGGATGCAACGCTTCCATGGGCAAAATCGTCGCCGCGCCCACGGCGGGCAGCTGCGGCATCCTGCCGGGGTGCCTGGTGTCCCTGTGGGAGGATCAGGGCTTTGACCAGAAGGACATTGTGATGTCCATGTTCACCGCCGGGGCCTTCGGCATGGTGATTGCCGGGCGGGCCAGCATCGCGGGGGCCCAGGGCGGGTGCCAGGCGGAGTGCGGCAGCGCGGCGGCCATGGCGGCGGCGGCGCTGGTGGAGCTGATGGGCGGCACGCCCAGCCAGTGCGCCGACGCCTGCGCCATCGCCATTGCCAACCAGCTGGGCCTGGTGTGCGACCCGGTGGCCGGGCTGGTGGAAATCCCCTGCATCAAGCGGAACGTGTCGGGGCTGGTGATCGCCTTTTCCAGCGCGGACTTAGCCCTGGCGGGCATCGACGCGAAAATCCCCGCCGACGAATGCCTGGACGCCATGCGCAGCGTGGGCGACGCCCTGCCCGATTCCCTGAAAGAAACCGCCAAGGGCGGCCTGGCGGCGACGCCCACCGGACTGAAACTGCAAAAGCAAGTGTTCGGACATGGTCAGGACACCGATGAAACAACATGAAAGGTCAGCCTCATGAAGAATCTGTTTTCTGATATTCCCGAGCTGCGGGGAGAGCGCGTCCTCCTGCGGAAGCTCACCGACGACGACGCGGACGGTCTGGCGGCGCTCAAAAGCAGCCCGTCCGTTTACCGCTACCTGCCCACCTTTCTCTTTGAGCAGAAATACGACGACCCGCATACCGTGATCCCCCGACTCTATCACGAAGGTCTCGAGCAATCGCTGATTTTAGACGTTTTCATGAACGGACGCTTCTGCGGCCTGGCGGAAATGTACGGCTACCGGGAACCGATCCGCAAAATCAGCGTCGGGTATCGCCTGCAGGAAGCGTGCTGGGGCCAGGGCATCGCCACGGAAGCCCTGCGCCTGATGATCGGCGAACTGATCATGGAACGGAAAATCGAAATCATCACCGCCAGCACCATGGTCGAAAACCAGGCGTCCGCCCATGTGCTCATGTAAAACGGCTTCACCCTGGTCGCCCACGCCGTGGACGAGGACTGGGGGTACGATCAGCCGACGCTGACCGATAAGTGGATCAGGTGAACGGAATACAACGGCAAAAGAGGGGTTCGCGTGAAAGCCAATTGGAAGGATTATTGCGGCGACAGGGAATTTTATCACAAGATCGCGGCTATCGCCCTGCCTATCTCCGCCCAGCAATTGATCACCGTGGGCGTCAATCTGATGGACACGGTGATGCTCAGTTCCATGGGCGACGCCCAGCTCTCCGCCTCCGCCCTGGGCGGGCAGTTCATCAACCTGTTCCAGATTTTCTGCATGGGCATCGGCATGGGCGCGTCCGTGCTGACGGCCCGGTACTGGGGCATGAAGGAGCTGCCGTCCCTGCGCAAGGCGGTCACCATCATGCTGCGGTTTGTGATTGCCCTGTCCACGGCCTTCACCCTGGCGACCATCTTCGCTCCGGCGCTCATCATGCGCATCTACACGCCGGAAACGGAGATCATTGATTTCGGCGTGCTGTACCTGCGCTGGCTGATTCCCACGTATTTCTGCATCGGCCTGTCGCTCACGTGCACGATTGTCCTTCGCAGCGTGGGGCAGGTGAAGATTCCCCTATGGAGTTCCATTTTCGCGTTCTTCGTGAACATCTTCTTCAACTGGGTGTTCATTTTCGGCCACTTCGGCGCGCCGCGCATGGAAATCGCCGGGGCCGCCCTGGGCACGCTGATCGCCCGGCTGTTTGAATTGGGCTTCATCTGCGGCCACTTCTTCTTCAAGGACAAGAAAATCGGCTACCGCCTCCATCATCTCCTCATGCGCTGCGGCGATTTGGCCGGCGAGTATTTCCGGGTGTGCATCCCGGTGCTGATTTCCGACGGGCTGCTGGCCCTGGGCAACAACGCGGTGGCCATGGTCATGGGCCGCATCGGGAAAACCTTTGTGGCGGCGAACTCCGTCACCACCATCGTGCAGCAGCTTTCCTCCGTGCTCACCCAGGGCATGGCCCACGCCAGCGGGATCATCACCGGCCACACCATGGGCGAGGGCGATTTGGAAAAAGCCCAGCGTCAGGGCTACACCTTCCTGGGCCTGGGCTTCCTGCTGGGCTGTTTTGCGGCGGTGCTGATTCTGATTCTTCGCGGACCCATCATCGACTACTACAAAGTTTCGGAGGAAACCAAACTGATTGCCTGGGAGCTCATGGACGCCATCAGCTTCATTGTGGTGTTCCAGGCCATGAACTCGGTGCTCACCAAGGGCGTGCTGCGTGCGGGCGGCGACACCCGGTTCCTCATGGCGGGGGACATCCTGTTCCTGTGGGTAGCCTCCATTCCCCTGGGCATCCTGGCCGCCTTCGTCCTGCATTGGCCCCCGTTCTGGATCTATACCATGCTGAAAATCGATCAGGTCATCAAATGCGTCTGGTGCTATTTCCGCCTTCGCAGCAGAAAATGGATGAAGAAAATCAAAGCGGCCCCGGCAAATTGAGCGGGGGCCGCTTTTTCATCAAAGAAAATGAGCAATAGTTCAGTCGTGGTTCCTTTGCCGCTCAGGCAATCCCGAGTTCTAAGTTCTAAGTTCCAAGTTCTAAGTTCTAAGCTAAGTCTGCCTATATACAACGCCATTCGCATGAAATGTGACAAAGGGCTTAGAACTTAGAACTACGAACTTAGAACTTTTCAATGGCGACTGAATGATTACGCCTGTTTCGCGCCACATTCGGGGCAGAATTTGGCGGAGCGGGGAATCCGCTGGCCGCATTCGGAGCAGAACTTGGTGTCCGCAGCAGGCGCGGCGGCCTGCCGGTTTTCCTGGGGCTGGCCAGGCGCGGGCTGCTGGTACTGGGGCGCGGCGGGAGCCTGGGCCGCGTTCTGCATGGCCTGGGCCATCATGGCGGCGGCGCCCATGCCGGCGCCAAGGCCGCCCATGCCGTTGGGATTGTTGGCCGCGTCGCGCATAGCTTCGGCAGCCTGGAACTGGGTGTACTGGTTCAGGTCGCCCACCACGCCCATGGAAGTGCGGCGGTCGATGGCCTTTTCCACTTCGTCAGGCAGGGAGATATTTTCGATCACGAAGCTCTCCAGCTTGAGGCCCAGGTTGGCGATGCGGGGAGCCAGCGTGTTCAGCGCGAACTGGGACAGCTCGTCATAGTTGGCAGCCAGGTCCAGGGCGGGAATCTTGCTCTGGGCGATGGCGTCGGAAAGGCCGGACACCAGGGTGCGCTTGATTTGTCCGGTCACGCCTTCCACGGTCATGTATGCGGTGGTGCCGAACACTTCCTTGAGGAAGGCCACGGGGTCGCCCACCCGGAAGGAGTAGATGCCGAAGGCCCGCAGGCGGATCATGCCGAACTCAGCGTCCCGCATCATGACGGGATTGCTGGTGCCCCACTTCTGATCCAGGAACTGCTTGGTGTTGATGAAGTACACTTCCGCCTTGAAGGGGGAGTTGAAACCGTATTTCCAGGATTTGAGGGCGGTCAGGATGGGCATGTTCTGGGTGGACAGCTCATAACGGCCGGGCTGGAACACGTCGGCCAGCTTGCCCTCGTTCACCATGATGGCCACTTGGCTCTCGCGCACGGTCAGCTGCGCGCCCATCATGATCTCCTTGCCGTTGCGGTCATAGCGGTGCACCATCGTGTCGTTGGAATCGTCCTTCCATTCGATCACGTCGATCAATTGGCCTTTCAGCATGTCGAGAATACCCATGTTACATTCCTCCTTTAAGGTGTTTTATGTTGAGTTTCGATTTTCTATGTGCAAAGAACAGCGCCCGGAGCGCAGGTCCATATAGCCCTTCCGTTCGCGGAGCGCAAAGCCGGATCATCCGGACGCCCGCTTTGTCACGCGTAGGAAGCGGTTAGCCGGCCTTTTAAGCCTCTGCCTTTTCTTCTCCCAGCAAGTCCCTCACGCTGTCCAGCCAGGCGGATTCCGTCACGTTCATATCCAGATCCAGGTATTCCTTGATTTTCTGGATGCTGTCGTTGATGTGCTCGTCCGTGCGCTTGCCAAAATTTTCTTTCGTTTCGGGCGCCTGGCCGTGCATGGGCATGCATACCACGCGGATATGCCGGGGGGTCAGCACCGCCACAGCATAGTAAATACCCTCCACATAGCGGCCAAAGAAGTTGTTGCGCAAGGCGCTTTCCAGCCGCTCCTGTGCCTGCCCGTGATGCTCGGAGAGGTACACTTCTCCCTGGGGCATATCGATTTCATACAGCACGCAGGGCTTGTCCAGGCTCACGTGGGCGCGGATGAGCTTCATTTCCCGCAGCACGCTTTCCCAGTCGCACATCTCGCCCGCCAGCAGGGAATGAATCAGCTCGTCCCGCTGCAGGGTCAGCATGGTTTCCTCATCATAATATGCGTCGGCACAGTCCGTCCGCAGCCGGTTCAGCACGGACACCGTCTGCTCCAGCATGGACGCCTGCTGCGCCGCCGTTTCGCAGATTTGGAAAATCGGCAGGCTGGGCCGCCCGTAGCGGAGAAACTTGGTCAGCTGCATGCCATCCATATTGAAAAAGCGGTAGCCCACCG
This sequence comes from uncultured Eubacteriales bacterium, assembly GCA_902793245.1. Taxonomy (GTDB): domain Bacteria; phylum Bacillota; class Clostridia; order Christensenellales; family Aristaeellaceae; genus RUG563. The sequence goes on from CADBCX010000041.1 coordinate 9,453, forward strand.
CGTCGATGGCTTTGGAGTTGAGCAGGTCAATGGCTTCCTGTGGGGAAGACGCCATGTACGGAGAACGGCAGTTCAGGCGCGCCCAGTCAATCTGATCCCGAAACTGAATCCGCAGGTCTTCCCGGTCTGTTACAAGCAGCAGTTTGTACATAAACCCTCCAACCTCAAAATTCCTTGTTACCGGTAGAATTATATCATAAACGACACCCTCTGACAATGTTTTTTTCCGGTATCCGGGCGGAAAAATCCATTTTTTCTGGGATTGGAAAAGAAAAGAGCCGCTTGCGAAATGGCCGGTGAATTGCTATAATGAAACCAAAATAGAAGATATTCGCAAATAAGGAGGCGGTTTCATGCAGCGCCGTATCACTACGCCCGGCCCCCTGCACGACGGGCAGGGACGCCTGATCGAAACGGGATACGCCACAGAGCTCATCAAAGACTACGACAGGAAGCGGGTCGCCGCGCCCCGGTTCCGCATCAAGGAGTGGGATTATTACTGCGTCACGACCGATCATTGCGCCCTGGCGCTGACCATCGCGGACAACGGCTACCTGTACATGGACAGCATTTCCCTGCTGGATTTTGACGAAAACCGCCAGGCCACCAAGTCCGCCATTGCCCTGCCCAACGGAAAGCGCAGCTTGCCCCCGAGCAGCCGGGCGGGGGATATCCGCGCCTATGGCAGGGACTATGAGATGATCTTTGAAAACGACAGGAACCGCCGCCGGCTGTTCGGCCAGATGGAGCATTTCCCCACCAGCGCCAAGGACGCGCCGACCCTGACGTTTGATCTTACTTTAACGGATGCGCCGAAAGATACGATGGTGATCGTGACACCCTTCGCCGATCATCCCAAGGCGTTTTATTACAACCAGAAAATCAACTGCCTGCGGGCGGAGGGCTTTGTGGCTCTGGGGGACAAGCGCTATACCTTCTCCCCGGAAAAAGACTTCGCCGTGCTGGACTGGGGACGCGGTGTGTGGACCTATGACAACACCTGGCACTGGGGTTCCGCTTCCGGCCTGGCCGACGGCGCGCCCTTCGGGTTCAATATCGGCTACGGCTTCGGCGACACCAGCGCCGCCAGTGAAAATATGCTGTTCTACGACGGCGCCGCCCACAAGCTGAGCCAGGTGAAGTTTGAAATTCCCATGAAGGACGGGAAGGAGGACTACATGTCCCCCTGGAAGTTCACCAGCGACGACGGCCGCTTTGAGATGGATTTCCAGCCCATCATGGACAGGAGCGCTAAAATCGACTTCAAGCTCCTGGTATCCGACCAGCACCAGGTCTTCGGCCGCTTTACCGGCGACGCGACGCTGGACGACGGCCGCGTCATCCATGTCGAGAACCTCACCGGTTTCGCGGAAAAGGTACACAACAAGTGGTAATGCGGTGCGGCGGTTTTGCTTTTTCTATAGGTGGCTGAAAGGGCACTTTAAGTTACTGTCGTATTGAGAAACAAAGGGAAACGCTGGGGGCCGCATAGGCCCCTGCTTCGTTACCCTTCACAATATAGCTGTAAAAAAGAGAACGCTGAGGCGCGCAGCCCCAGCATTCCCTTTGTCTGACTGATGATCGTTGAAAAGAATCATTCCCGTTCTTTGGGTTTGGTAAACTTCGCTACCAGCACGCCCACCTCAAACAGCAGGCAAAGCGGCACGCCCAGGGCCACCTGGCTCACAATGTCCGGCGGGGTCAGGACGGCGGCCAGCACGAACACGCCCAAAATCACATACTTCCGTTTGGAGGAGAGCGTCTTGGCGTTGGTCCAGCCCATGCGGGTGGTAAGGTACAGGGCCACCGGCAGCTGGAACGCGATGCCGAAGGGCACGATGAACCCGAACAGAAAGTTCACATACTTGTCGATGGACAGCATGGGCGTCGCCAGGCCGTCGCCCTGCACGAGAAAGAAGTCCACCGCCAGCGTGTACACCGCGAAATAGCAGAACGCCACCCCCAGCAGGAACAGCAGCAGCGCAATAAAGAACAGGACGCGGAACGCCTTCTGCTCCTTGGGGTACAGCCCCGGCTTGATGAAGCCCCACACCTGCCACACCACCAGCGGGCTGGCCACGATCACGGCGGCGATGAGCCCCACTTTGAACTTGGTCACCAGCGCTTCGGACATGGCGGTGTAGATGATCTCAATGCCCCTTGCGGTGATGGGCCCGATGATCCAGCCCATGAGCTGGTCGATGCACAGATAAAAAATCAGCAGGAACGCCGCCGCGATGCCCGCGAAGGAGATGATGACCACCTTCCGCAGCGCCAGCAAATGGGACAGCAGGGACGCCCGCTTTTCCTGGGGCGTCAGCTCCCGGCTGTCCGGCTCCTGCTGAACGGCTTTTTCCTGCCCGCTCATGCTTTCTCCTGGTCGTCGGGCTGGTCTTTCTTATCGGCCTTGTCTTCGTCCTTCACTTCGTTTTTAAAGTCCTTGATGCTCTTGCCCAGGGCCTTGCCTACGCCCGCCAGCTTGCCGCCGCCGAACAGCACCAGCGCCAGCACGATGATCAGAATAATTTCGGTGGTTCCCAGTCTCATGGTTTTCTCCTCCTATATTCCCTTACGATTTTTTCATCGTTTCTTTTTCCGCTTCGGTCACACTCTTCTGGAAGGACTGCCGGGCTTCCTTCAGGTCAGCGGAAACGTCGCCCTCCTTCACCGCGTCCTCAATATCGCGGCGCACGTCAGAGGTCTCGGCCATCATGTCATCCCAGCCGGATTCCTCCCGAATCTCCCGGATCAGCTGCCGGGCGCGCTTCACCATCCGCGCCAGCCACCGGGCGACCTTGGGCAAATCCTTGGGGCCGACGATCACATACGCGATGATCAGAACCAATATCAGCTCCGCAAATCCGATATTAAACAACCGCAGGCCCTCCTTTTCGATTTTATTATATTGCATTCTCTCCGCGATTGCAAGATGACGGACATTATTTTCATGCTTTCCCGCAGCCCTGCCTTTACAGCATTGATTCATCCCTGTATAATGAAAAGGGAAAGCAAGCGCGAAAAACAGCCGAGGACGGCGCTTTCCTGGAGGAAGATATGAATGGGATCATGGAAGAAAGCCTGGCCATGTGGGAATTGAACGGCATTCCCCAAGCGCCGCTGCTCTGCACGGAGCAGGACGAAGAAGCGCTCCTGACCGGGCATTTGATCACCGCGGGCCTGGCCGACAGTCCCGCCCGCATTCACAGCATCCTGTGCCGGGACGGGGTTTGGCGCATTTCGGCGGATAGATCGCGGGACGCGGCGGGCAGTACCCTGGAACGCCTGGAAGCCTTACAAGCCAACCCGTCCGGCAGGAAAACCACTTGGCAGGAATTGACCCGGCTCTGCGATCAGGTGATGGCACTGGATCATTCCGCCGGGCTCCACGCCGTCCTTTTGTCCGACGGGGAAAAGACGGTTGTGGGCAGGGATATGGGCAGGCATAACGCGCTGGACAAGGCGGTGGGAAAGGCGGCGATGGCGGGCCTGCATCTCAGCCAGGCCGCGCTGTGCTCTTCCGGGCGGCTTTCGCTGGAGATGTTTGCCAAAGCGGCCCTGGCGGGCATTCCCATTCTGGCGACCTGCAAGCAGGTGGGCAGCCTGTGCGTCGCCTGGGCGGAAAAACTGAACATCGCCGTTTGCCGCGTCGGCAGCGAACCGGCTTGCTATTCCGCGGGCTGGCGGGTTGAGTGAAATGGTTACATATCAAAAAGAGGGGCAGGGGCAGTTCTGCCCGGTCTGTCCGGAGTGATCAGCAATGGCATATGAATTGAGATCCGCCCGTTATTTAGCGGCGGATATCCTGCGGCGGGCGGTTGCGCCCGGCGACACGGTGGTGGACGCCACCATGGGCAACGGCCACGATACCCTGTTTCTCTGCGAACTGGTGGGCGAAGGCGGGCGGGTCTACGCCTTCGACGTGCAGGAGCAGGCGGTGGAAAACACCCGGAAGCGCCTGACGGAAGCGGGAATGATGGACCGGGCGGCGCTGTTCTGCCTGGGGCATGAGCGCATGGCGGAACAGGTCAGGGGGCCCGTTGCGGCGGTGGTGTTCAACCTGGGCTGGCTTCCCGGCGGCGACCACAGCGTCACCACCCGTTGGGAAACCACCCGGCAGGCGGTGGACAGCGCGCTGAAACTGCTCAGGCCCCGGAGTGTGCTGGTGATCTGCGCCTATCCCGGCCACGCGGAGGGCGACCGGGAACGGCAGGCGCTGATGGACATGCTTGCCGGCCTGCCGCCCCAGGAATACAACGTGCTATGGCACAAATTCCTGAACGCCGGCCCCGGCGCGCCGGAGTGCTTTGCGATTCAGCGGCAGTGATGCCACTTTTTGCCTTGCAATCTGAGGCGGAATCAGGTATAATGAAAGCATGAATACAGAAAAGGGGGGTTTTCCCATGATACAGGTGATTCACGGCAAGAAAGGCTCCGGAAAGACCAAGCGCATTCTCGATCAGGCCAACGAGGCCATCAAGGAACACAAGGGCGACGTGATCTTCGTGGACGACGACAACCGCTATATGTACGACCTGCGCCACGAAGTCCGCTTCGTGAACGCCGGCGAATACGGCTCCGACAGCCCCGAAATGTTCTTCGGCTTCATCTGCGGCATGCTAGCCCAGAACTTCGACATCAGCGTGATCTTCATTGACGCTTTCCTGAAACTGGTCAAGACCACTGTGGAAAACACGGAAAACTTCTTTGCCCGCCTGGATGACCTGAGCACCAAGCATAACGTGCAGTTCGTGATCTCCGTCAGCTGCGACGACGCCGTGGCCCCTGAGTTTATCAAGAAGTATTTTATTTGAAGATAAGTCAATAGGCAATAGGCATTAGGCAATAGTGGATACACGCATACAAACGGAAACAGAAGACTCATCGTATACATAAGAGCAAATATTTACGCAGCATTCTAACCTAATGCCTATTGCCTAATCCCTATTCCCTAATCCCTATACTATCATAACGAGGAACAAACACTATGCCATTTATCAGCACCCGCGGGGCGGAGATGGTGTCCGCCCCGGAAGCCATCGTGCGCGGCATCGCGCCGGACGGCGGCCTGTACGCCCCGGTTTCCCTGCCCCGGCTGGACAAAGCGGATTTTGAAGCCCTGGCGAAGATGGACTACGCTTCCCGCGCGGCCCATACCCTGGCGCTGCTCCTGGACGGGTTCACGGAAGAAGAACTGCTGCCCATGGCGAAGTCCGCTTACAGCCGGTTTGACGACAGCGCCATCGCCCCGGTCAAGGAACTCAAAGACAGCCGGTTCGTGCTGGAGCTGTTCCACGGCCCGACCCTGGCCTTTAAGGATATGGCGCTTCAATTCCTGCCCTGGCTCATGACCGCCTCTGCCCGCAAGCGGGGGGAAACCCGCGAAATCGCCATCCTCACCGCTACCAGCGGCGACACCGGCAAGGCCGCGCTGGAGGGCTTCCAGGACGTGCCCGGCACTTCCGTCACCGTGTTCTATCCCCAGGGCGGGGTCAGCGCGGTGCAGGAAAAACAGATGGTCACCTCCCAGGGCAAGAACGTCCACGTCTGCGCCGTGCGCGGCAACTTCGACGACGCCCAGACCGGCGTGAAAACCCTGTTCGGCGACCCGGACTTTATCGCCCAAATGAACGCCCTGGGCAAAACCCTGTCCTCCGCCAACTCCATCAATCTGGGCCGTTTAGCGCCCCAGGTGGCGTATTATCTCTCCGCCTGCGCCGACCTGCTGGCCAGCGGAAAAGCGAACTGGGAAGCGGGCATCAACGTCTGCGTGCCTACCGGCAACTTCGGCAACATCCTGGCCGCCTGGTACGCCAAGCGCATGGGCGCGCCCATCCGCAAGCTGATCTGCGCCAGCAACCGTAACGACGTGCTGACCGACTTCATCCGCACCGGCGTCTATGACCGGGTGCGTCCCTTCCACAAGACCATCTCGCCCTCCATGGACATCCTGATCTCCTCCAATCTGGAACGCTTCCTGCTGGAGCTGGCAGGCGCGGACACGGCCCAGGTGAACGCCTGGATGGGCGCATTAAAAGAAAAGGGCCGGTACGAAATCACCGATACCCAAAAAGCCCTGCTGAACGAAGCGTTCTTCGGCGGCTTTGCCGACGACGCGGCGACGAAGGAAACCATTTCCAAGCTCTGGAAGGAAGAAAAATATCTGACCGATCCCCACACCGGCGTAGCTATGCGGGTGGCTGCGGACTACCGTAAGGAAACCGGCGACGACCAAAGGCCGATGCTCATCGTGTCCACCGCCAGCCCCTACAAGTTCGCTGCCGACGTGGCGGAAGCCATTTCCGTGCAGGTAGCGGGCGACGCTTTCGCCGCTGCCCAGGCCCTGGAAGACGCTACCCAGGTCAAAGCCCCCGCCGCCGTGCTGGCCCTCAAGGATATGCCCGTGCTGCATACCCGCGTCTGCGACAAGGACAAGATGGGCGAAGCGGTGCTGGCAGGTTTTGGGAAATAGTAGTTGTTTCGTTGTCCCATTTTTCGAGTTGATAGAAAACGAGAGAACAGAGTACAGAGTACAGAGTGCAGTGATTCTTGATACAAAAAAGATCCATAAAACAAATTGTTCGACGGAAATTGGCTGTTGCGTTGCCGCCAGTAACATCAGTAATCAATCTGTACTCTGTACTCTCTCTCAAACCGAGCGGCTGAACAGTTACATTTTTTCAGCCCGTGTTTCAACCAGAAAAAAGCTGTGTATAATCATCCTGTACAAGACGCCGCGGGTCGGCGTTGCGATAAACGAAAGGGAGGAATGTTGCTATGAAATGGGTATGTCAGGTTTGCGGTTACGTGTATGAAGGTGAACAACCCCCGGAAAAGTGCCCCGTCTGCAAGGCCCCCGCTTCCAAATTCACCAAGCAGGACGCTGAAATGACCTGGGCCGCCGAGCATGTGGTGGGCGTGGCGCAGGGCGTGCCGGAAGACATCCTGGCCGATCTGCGGGCCAACTTCCAGGGCGAATGCTCCGAAGTGGGCATGTACCTGGCCATGGGCCGCGTCGCCGCCCGGGAAGGCTATCCCGAAATCGCCGAATACTGGAAGACCGCTGCGTTTGAAGAAGCGGAACACGCCGCCAAGTTCGCGGAACTCCTGGGCGAAGTGCTCACCGACAGCACCGAAAAGAACCTGAAAATGCGCGTGGAAGCCGAAAACGGCGCCACCGCCGGCAAGACCGACCTGGCCAAGCGCGCCAAGGCCCTGAACCTGGACGCCATCCACGACACCGTGCACGAAATGGCAAGGGACGAAGCCCGGCACGGCAAGGCGTTCGCAGGATTGCTCAAGCGTTACTTTGGGAAATGATCCCGCTGACATGGCGGGAGGAGCTCTCCCGAAGAAGGGTCTACGACCGTTTGGAATCCCGTGAAATGTTCCGGGTTATCGGCGTCGTGTCGAGCAAGGATTCTTCTGATTCTTCCTATCAGTGGAGCTTGTTCGTATTTCTCTGTGTCAGTTCCTCCGGCGGTTATGTGCTGGCGAAGGAGACGCATCAGTTTCCGGCGGACAGCAGCTGCTCGTACCCTTACGGCGAGGACAGCTTCTACGGCCTGGACTTGATCGACCTGACGCAGGAAGAAGCGGATCAGTACCGGTTTCTCCTGAAGCAGACCTGGGAGGACAGTTCCTTCCGGAAGCCGCCGCTGTTCGCGTAAACCACGCGAACAGCGCCCTGCGGCGAAGCCAGGCACGGCAAGACGTTCAAGAGGCTGCTCCAGCGGTATTTCGGGAAGGAAGAAATCAAAGGAAATCAACGTTTTTTGTGAAGATCGTTCCGTGCGGACGGTCTTCTTTTTTCGCCTTATCCCTCCCTTTTATGACCATTCTCTGCAGACTCGCCTGGATACGGGGACAGCTTGCCTGCCTTGCAGTCAAAGCCGAATGCCTTCGCTCCGCCGCATAGAAAAAACCCACCTTCCTTACATTTCTGCTTGGAAAGTGGGGAAACGTCTATCACAGTCATTCCCTGAACGCTTGGTTCAGTTTATACCAGTGTTTTGACTTTTTTCACAGTCGGGCGCGTTCCTTCGCCTGCGCGAAATCCCGCAAACCCTTACACCGCAATTACTTCAGCTCGGCGAAGTACTTGATGGTGCGGACCATCTGGCTGGTGTAGCTGTTCTCGTTGTCGTACCAGGACACGACCTGCACCTGATAGGTGTCGTCGTCGATCGTGTCGTCGTCGATCTTGTTGACCATGGTCTGGTTGGCATCGAACAGGGAGCCGTAGGTCATGCCGATGATGTCGGAGGAGACCAGCTTTTCGGTGGTGTAGCCGAAGGATTCGCTGCTCTGGGCCTTCATGGCGGCGTTGATGGCATCCACAGTGACGTCCTTACCCTTGACGACAGCAACCAGGATGGTGGTGGAGCCGGTGGGCACGGGCACGCGCTGGGCGGAGCCGATCAGCTTGCCGTTCAGTTCGGGGATGACCAGGCCGATGGCCTTGGCAGCGCCGGTGCTGTTGGGCACGATGTTGGCCGCGCCGGCACGGGCACGCTGCAGGTCGCCCTTGCGATGGGGGCCGTCCAGGATCATCTGGTCGCCGGTGTAGGCGTGCACAGTGGTCATGATGCCGGCCTGGATGGGGAAGGCGTCGTTCAGCGCCTTGGTCATGGGAGCCAGGCAGTTGGTGGTGCAGCTGGCGGCGGAGATGACCTGGTCTTCGGGCTTGAGGGTCTTGTGGTTCACGTTGTACACGATGGTGGGCAGGTCCTTGCCCGCGGGAGCGGAGATAACGACCTTCTTGGCGCCGGCTTCGATATGAGCCATGGCCTTTTCCTTGGAGGTGTAGAAGCCGGTGCACTCCAGCACCACGTCAACGCCCAGCTGGCCCCAGGGGCATTCTTTGGCGTCTTTGATGGCGTAGATGGTGATCTCTTTGCCATCCACGATGATGGAATTTTCAGTGGCTTCGACGGTGTGCTTGTTTTCGCCGATCACGCCGCAGTAACCCTTCTGGGCGGTATCGTACTTGAGCAGGTGAGCCAGCATCGCGGGGCTGGTCAGGTCGTTGATGGCGACCACATCGTAGCCCGCAGCGCCGAACATCTGACGGAAAGCAAGACGACCGATACGACCGAAACCATTGATAGCAACTTTCACCATGGGGAACTCCTCCTTAAAATTCAAATGGCGGGTGTTATGCCACACCTTCTTATATTATAACCAATTCACGGCATTTTGTCCAGTGTTTCATCGGGGCAAATTCCGCCCGCCGCGGCGGTTTCCGCCCGGATGGAATGGGATTCCTGCCCGGGACGGAATGAAGCCCACAGCGCCTGGATGGGCCTTCCGGCGAACGGCTCGCCGCTGTTCGCATCACAGCTTGCTCAGATCCACCCACATAGCCGGACGCATGGAAAAAACGTCGTCAGCCAGCGTCGTGGTTTTGCTGATTGCGCCGGTGGTGTACACAGTCCTCGCACTGGGCCAGCCGCAGCATTCCGTATCCCGCAGCCACCATGCCCAGCCGCTGGTCATGCGGGCCTTGTCATCGGCGAAATATTGCCGGGCTTCCTTTTCGCTGAGCAAGAACAGCTTATCCTGCACGGTGGGGTTATTGCCGTCCCGCACCGACGTGGTGAGGATGGCTTCCTTTTCTTCCGGCGAAAAGATCCTGTCGAACATGGAGCCGTTCAGCTTTTTCCGCAGGGAGCTGTTGCCCCAGCACAGGGGTTCTTTCATTTGAGATGCAGGCTCGCAATCATCATGGAACTTCGACACCCCAATGGGCTCCTTGGAAATGACCAGCGCCTTGTTTTTCTTTTGATCCACGGCCAGAATCAGCCACTTCAGTTTGCTGAAACTTTTGTCCAGTCTGCCCAGCCTGATGCAGCCGCCCACCTTCCAGCCAATCAGCTTATTGAGAAAGCCCATCCTTTTTTCCTCCTTTGTGCGGGCGTCCCATCAGAGCAGGCGCTCAAGCTTCGAGATGATTCCCTGCGCTTCGCCGGAACGGCCCGCGGCGTCCCCGATGGTTTTGCAGACGTTGATCAGCCCCAGAATGGCCGGGCCGATGATGGGCTCATCGTCCTGAATCAGCTTCGCCATGGCCTGGCTGGCGCTCTTGACATTGCTGTCTTCCGCGCCCGCGCTCATAGCGGCCAGGTAAATCACCAGCGTGTCCCTTTCATCCTTGGTGAGCGCTTTGCTCAGCTTCGTTCCGTTTTCCTGTTTTTTCCTTCCGAACAGCATGCGACATCCTACTTTCTGTTTGTTTTTTTGTTTGCGTTGTCCCTCATGAACGTTTCGCCCGTCTTCTCAATTCCGCCGCCATTTGCGATTCGCCGTCCGCCAGCAGCCCGTTTTTGACCACGCCGCACATGATCAGAGGCTCCGTAGAAGAGCTCTTCAGCTCGACGGGAGGCTCCGCGCAGTGATCCATGAGAGCGGCGTTTTTCAGCAGCAGGGGACGGATACTGTTTTTCAGCCGGTCATCGTCACGGGATGCGATGGCGATGATAAACACATTTTCCAGACCTGCCAGCGTTTTATCGGAATCGCCGTAGAACAGGATCGTGGCTTCCAGCTCCTCGGGATCCACAGCGTCCAGCAGCAGGCTGCAGCACCGAAATCCGTAGGAGCCCTCGTCATTGCATTTTTCGATGTCAAAGCGCACCAGCAGACAGGGGAGCGGGATGGTTGGCGGCCGCGTGTCTTTGGGAGCAGAAGCCTTGTTTTTTCCGAAGAAAGAGAATTTCCTTCCAAGCAATGCCATCAGAACACCTCCTTTGCGTTACATTTCTTCTTTTTTCAGGGGCATGAGCCTGTCCAGCACCATGCTGGCTGTGATGGTGCCCTGGGCGGGATCGTAATCATATGCGATGCGCTCCAGCCCATCCTCCAGCTTTTCCCGGTCATAATCGGGAAATTCCTTCACCAGACTTTCCTTGAGCAGGCTGCGGAGATTGTCGCACATCATCCGGTAGCGATCCTTGTGGGAGATTTCCAGCGTTTCGTCGTCCCAGAACTGATTGATGGTTTTTTCGCTCTCGCTCATTCCGGGCACGGGGAGCAGGGTGTAATGATAATTCCATTTGACCGGCGGACGGAGCTCCATCAGGTAATGCGCCCGGCAGACGCTGACCCACACGCTGTTCAGAATCTCATTGCGGACCTTGGGATCGGTGAGGATCCGGGAAGGGTTGAGATCCCCGAAGGCGGCGATGAACAGGCACAGCGTCTTATCGTAATAGCCGCCCTTGCGGGAAAACAGCCGCTCCAGCAGCCCGGGCTTCCGGGGTGCTTTGTATTCGTCCAGCCCGGTGTGCAGAAAGGAGCCCACCACCGCCCCATACTTCCGGGAGTAGTGAAACCGGGCGTCCCGCAGCGTCGATTCCAGCTGGCGCGGGGGCAGGCCTGGGTAGCTTTCCAACAGACTAATCTGCCAGAAGACGCGGATATCGTCGCACAGCGCCCGGTAGCGGTCCTCGTCCACGGTGCGGCCCTGCGCATCCCGAAATTCAAAGCGTTCCGTTTCCGCTTGGCTGAAGGCGCCTTGTTCCAGGCTGGCCCGGTGGGACCACTGGCCGTTCCAGGGCGGGGCGATCAGCTCGTCGCCCCAGCAGGCGCCGGCGACCTCCACCCGCAGGGCGTTCATTTTGTCCTGCTGGGTTTCGTTGCCCCGATCGTATCCCGAAAGGGGCGATCCGGGCAGCAGGCGGATGTACATTTCCACGGTCACGGGCTTGCCTGTTTTCATGGGTTTTTCCCTCCTGTTCCTTCCGACCGCAGACGGCAGAGCCGGCCGTTTTCCATACCGAAAAGCAGCGTGCCGCCTTCCTGCTCAAAGAGAACCTCGCCGATCCCGCCGTCGGCCACGAATTCGCCGATCTTTTCCCCCCGGGCCGTGTCCCACAGCTGCAAGCGGGCGTTGGCGTCGCTGTTTGCCCGCCGGCCTGTGAGGGCCAGATACCGGCCGTCGGCGGTGCAGGCGGCGAAGTAATCCTGATGGGCGCAGCCCACCGCTTCCCGGTTCAGCCTCATCAGCTCTTTGCCGGTCGCCACGTCCAGCAGCACCGCTTCCTCGCCGTTGGCGAACATCAGCTGCCGTCCGCCGTCCACGGCACGGCAAAGCCAGTTTTCATAGTCCAGGTGCACTGTCTCGGAGTAATGCCCCTTGACGGGTACGGAGGATAGCCGCTTGCCCGTTTTGACATCATATCGTTCCAGCCGGGGGTGGATGTTGGAATCAAAGAGCACGTACAGCACGGTGCCGTCCTCGGAAACGTCGAAGGCCGGGTCGCCCATGGTTTCGTGCCCGTCCTTTTGCCTGCCCAGCAGCCGGGAAAGCGTCCCGCCGGGCGGCAGAAGGCAGATCTGGCCCAGCTGCCTGCCGGTGCGGGCGCGGTACACCGTGACGTCGGAATACCCTGTATGGATCACGATGTGCCGCCGGTCGGCGGAGAACTGATATTTCATCGGGTAAACATAGGAGAGCGCCTTGTTCATGCTGTGAAGAAAGGTATCGGGCAGGGGCGGCTCCATGTCCGGGGTAGGGGATTCGGGCAGCGCCCAGTGGCGGAAAACGAACTGGCTCTGATCCTGAAACTGCTTGGAAACGGCGCAGGTGCCGTCCGGGGCCAGATAAGTGAAATCCCGGTTGTCCCGGCCCAGGAGCACGGTCCGCCCCGCGTATACCCCGTCCCGGTGGAAGAAGAACAGATAGGGATCGGCGTTCATGGTGGCGGCGCGCTGCATGCCTTGCTTGATCCAGTTGGGATAGCCGGAGGCGTAGATGTGCTCGCCGTCCTGGGCGGGGCAGACGCTGCGCAGGGGCATCAGCGCCGCTCGCACGTCGCCGTGCTCCGCCTTCAGGGCGATCAGGCGCAGGCGTTTCCCGTCGATCTCCGCTATGGCGGTGTTTTCGTCGTCGGACACCTGAAGCGCGATGATGTAGCCCAGGCCGTTTTCTTCCCGCACGGGGTGAAAATCCTTCAGATCATACAGCGTCAGCCGCCGTCCCGCCGCCAGCAGCAGCCCCCTGCCGGGCAGGAATTGCAGCGCCAGCACTTCCCCGTCTGGCAGCTGGGCCAGCAGCTTGCCTGTGTGGGTGTCGTACACGCAGAGCTGTTTGCCGTCCGCCCCCGCCAGCATCCCACCGTCCGGGGACAGCGCAACAGCCTCCACCGTGGAGCGCCATTCGCCCAGGGGATCGCCTGTGGGCGTCAGCGTATTGGCCGCGGCGTCGAAGCGGAACAGATACACGGGGTTGGGCACGCGATGGAAGGATACCAGGTCAAACCGGTCTTCTTTGGCCTGGGGATGGATGCTCGCCACGGCCAGCAGCCCGTTTTCGCTGATGCAGAGCTTGTTGACGTCCCAGCGGTACGCAGTCTCGCACAGCAGCCGTCCGTCGGCCAGATCAAAGGCGCGGATCTTTTGCTTCTGATCCATCATCAGCAAGGCGCGCCCGTCAGGGGAGAGGACGAAGAACGAGGTCCGGAAATAGGATATGCCGTATTCCTTGAGGGTGGGGGTGTGATCGCCCACGCGAAAATCGGCAATCAGGGTGAAGCCCGCCGTCTCATACACCAGCACCCGCCCGTCGTTCAACAGGGCCGCCAGCTTTTTCCCATCCGGCGTCCGGGCGATGCGCCAGAAAAACCACCGGCCCTCCGGCGCGCTGATCCGCAGCTGCAGGGCGCCGGTTTCCAGGTTCCAGATGCCGATGGAGGAGCCTCCCTGAATGGAGGCGGCCAGGGCGCCGTCCCGGAACAGCACGGCGCCGTTGAACTTTTCCCGGGATTCGATGATTCGCTCGTCGTCGGCCCGGGGCGTTTCAAAGCAGTTGATCAGCGGGCGGAGCCACGGGCCCTTCTGGGCTTCCCGCGCCGCGCGCCGCAGCGCCCGGATCCGGAGAGACGGGTCGTCGTCGGGGAAATGGCCATGGAGCCGCGCCGCCGCCTGATCGGGCGATTCGGTGAGCACCGTACCGGCCAGGCCCAGGAAGCCGGCCATGCGCCGGGTGTCCGCGCATGGAGAAAGGCGGTAATCCTCCATGAGCGCCTGGATGCCGAACTGCTCCAGCCTGCCGGAAAAGTAGTCCCAATCGAACACGCAGTCCATGTAAGCGGGAATTTCCCCCGCCATGAAAAGCTGCCAGGCCAATTCCATCAGCCGGTGCCGGTCATTTCGGGGCCGGGAAATAAGATAAGCGGCCAGCTCGCCGTGCCATTTTTCCGCCGGTTTTTCAGCGGTATACCGTTCGGCGCAGGCCTGGCGGAAGCTGTCGTAGAAAAAGTCGGCGCGCTGTTCCCGCTCGGTCAGGAAGGGGCGCAGCTGGCGCAGCAGCACATACACCGCGTCCCGCGCCGTTTCCTCATTGTCCGCCGCGCCGTTTTGAACCAGCAGGGCCGCCAGCTCCCGCGGGGCTAAACCGTTGCGGGCGTGGGCGAGCCAGCCGAACACCCGGGGCACCAGCGTCTTCATGGAAAACCCGTCGCAGTCCGGGTCGCCCTCCAGCCGGGCGAGCATGGCGGAAAAGGCGCTGAGCGCCGTGTCGCCAAAATCTTCTTCGATGTGCCGCTTGAGGGTATCGTATTCACCGAATACCCGCAGCTCATTCAGCACGATTTTCAGATACAGCGGGTTTTCCGCCCCGGGGGAACGCACCAGGGCGTCCATCTGGCTGTCGCTGAGCTTTTTGAGGTAATTGCTCAGATACGCTTCCGCCAAAGCGCAGCGGTCCTTCAGGCTGGAGAAGGGGCGGGTGCGGACGATCCGGGCATAGGAGGCGGCTTCCCGCAGATAGAGATCCGCCCCGGGACTGTCCTCCTTGACGCTGAGAATCATTTTAACGCCGGGAGACAGCCGCTGGGGGAGGAACGAGGCGTCCCACACCCGGCCCGGGAATTGGTCGATGCCATCGATCACCAGGATCAGCCCACGCTCCCGGGCCGCTTCGCCCAGCATATCGCCAAACTGATCCAGCAGCTCCGTGGTCTCCTGGGGCGGCGCGGCTTTGGCGCGGCCCGCCTCAAACAGCTGCTGCCACACGGAATAGGCCAGCTCCGCCGGGCTGTTGGCCCGCAGGCTGCGGCCTACGAAACGGTAAACAATCTGTCTGCGGGAGGTCAGAATCCAATGGGCCAGCAGGCTGGTTTTGCCCGAACCCGCGCTGCCCGCCAGGATCAGGGGCTGTGGATGATCAGCGAGGACGTATGCCTCGAAGGGCTCCAAATCGCCTGCGCGCTCGATAAAGGCTTCCCCTGTGGCGTGGAGAAACTGCGCCTGCGCTTCCAGCTCCTGCTGCAGGGGCGTTCCCTCCTCCAGGGTTTCCTGGAGGCAGTAGCGTTCCGTGATCGCCGCCTTCATATCGGCGATGATCCTGTCGCACAGCGGCGCGCCGCCGCACACAAAATCCGTTACCCGCCCATGGGTGATTTCGGGGGGCGCTTCCCGCACGGCGGAAAGCTCCGGGGTGGAGCCGTTTTCATCCCACCGGCAGCCGTAAGTGCGGCAAGGCCGTCCCGTGCCGGGCAGGGTGTGTTCCCGGAATTCCCGAAGCTGCCGGTCGTCCCGCTGGGGATCGTCGCTGCCTTCATTGGTATAGACGCGGCGGAGGGCGGGAAGGCGCACGTTTTCCAGGTAGCCGGGATCACGCAGATAGAAGAAAGCGCGGGTGAGCCGATCCGGTTCAAATACGCGCCCGCTGCGCATGGGGTCGATGATGGAATGGACGACTTCCATTTCCGTCACAGACTTGCCCAGGTTGCCGCGCAGCTTGGGAAATTCCCGGAAGGTCTGGGGCGAAATATCGCTGTCCGCGGGAATCCAGCCGCGGCGCTGGCCGATGAAACACAGAAAGAAGGGGCGGCAGCGGTCGATGTTTTCCAGGCAAATCTGCACCGTGCGCAGGTTTTCGGCGGAATCCTCCTCGGTAATGCCCCAGCGCAGGTCAATATCCCTGAGCCGGAGCCGCCGCTTGGCGCACCATTGGCTCAGTTCGGGGAACACCCGCTTCACCAGGTAATTGCGCTCGGCGTGCATATCGTTGAAGGTGCTGCTGATGAACACGTATACGTCCCGCCAATGCCCTTCGCCCTCGTCCTGTTCCCGCTGGTTTTCAGAGGCGTTGCTGCCATAAAGCGGGGCGGCTTCCTCTTCTTCCGTTTCCTGCGGGGCAGGCGGCTCCGGAAGCTTTTCCGCGGGCGCTTCCGCCGGGGACTGTCCGGCGGGTTCCCGTTCTTCCGCCCAAACCGGCAGCATCGTAACGGCAGGATAGCCCAAAAAGAACTGCCGCACTTTACTTGATGTTTCAAACCGGGCGAAGGGCGTAATCCGGCACTCGCGTCCCCCGGATCTGAAATACCATTCGATGCTCTCCAGCAGCAGTTGAATGGATGTGTCCCGCAGGGATTCCAAATCACCCACCCAGTCTTTCGGCAGCACAGGAACGGGCTGCGCATCCGTGGGCACGGGGTAGCCCTCCTTGTCCAGCTGGCGGGCGGCCGTGTCTATGACCTGCCGGAGGAATTTTTCTTCCCCCATGCGATCCAACTGCGCGGCGCAGACGCCTTCCGAATCAAACCGGAGAAAATAGTACAGTCTTTTTGCTCCATCCATGGGCTGTGCTCCTCAATTGCCAGAGACGCGCCGCATCAGCGGCGCGGGGATTTTATACTGTTAGCAGTATTACTCAGTGAAGTAATATGCCATGAAAAGACCCATCTGAGCGTAGGACGTGCTGGGATCGTACCGGGCGGTTTTGATGTTTTCGTCTTCATAGGAATACCCGGCTTCCTGAACAGCTTTTTTGATTTTTTCGATCAGGTCGTCCGCTTCGCCTTCGCCCTGCACCCGCCAGGAGCTGTACGTGGTGCTGTTCCAGTCGGGGCCGAACATGACCAGGTTTTCCTGGCTGCCGGTGTAGCCGAAATGCTTCATGGCTTCATAAAGCCCTCTGTCCGTCATGGCCATGTGGCTGATAATGCTGGAGAGGCCGCTGGGGTCCGGCCCCCGGCAGATGAAAACAAAGGCGTGGGGAGCGCTTTTCTTCGGCTTCTTGCTGAAAATTGAAAACAAACCCATGATTCTGTCCTCCTTTTTTTGCCGCGTGGACGCGGGGCGTCAGTCCGTGAAAAAATACACCATGAACACGTCGATCAGATTGAATTTTGAGCCGGCGACGAAATCCGATCCCCCGAGCTTTTCCCCGTTATAGGCATATCCCCGTTCCCGAACGGCGGCCTTGATCCTGGCGATCATATCGTCCAGCTCGCCTTCGCCCTGGAGCAGGTAGGAGGAATAGACGGTTTTGTTCCATCCCAGCTGGAACACCTCGATGTTGTCCACCGGGCCGATGTAGCCCAGCCGTTCCAGGGATTTCTGAAACTGGGAAGGCGCGGCGGGGGTATGGCTGTTTATCATTTTTTCCCGCGCCCGGCTGGGCGCGTAGCACAGAAACACGAATGCCCGCGGCTCCTTCTTTTTTTTCATCCATTTTGAAAATAAGCCCATGATACCGTTTCCTCCCCCCTTCGGATGGTTTTCGTTCGCTCTGCCACAGATGATTCGTTTGCTCCGGGATGCATATTCAGGAAAAGAGAAACCCGCTTCGATTTTTGGTTCTTTGTTCTATACAGCATTTTACCAGAAATTGTTACCCATTTCAAGCATAAAATGCACCTTTTCTTGATGCTTGTCGATTGATCGTCACGACTTTTATTTCTGGGAAAGACGATCAAAAAAGCCCGCCGTCCACGAGGGACAGCGGGCAGGAGAGCAAGCGGAAATCAGAACATGGTGTTCAGCAGCTCGATACCGTCGATGGTCACATCGAAGTAAGGAGCGGAACGGAATTCGGATTCATGGAAGTAACCGTCGTAGACGATCTTGGTGCCTTCTTCAAAGTGGCCTTCGGTGGCTTCCTGGGGCTTCCAGGATTCATCCAGCAATTCGCCGTTCACAGAGAGATAGCCGGGGATATTCACGGGGAACACTTTCCGGGTGCCAGCAACGAATTCAGCCTGCGCGGCGTCAATGGCTTCCTGGGTGCCTTCGGCGGCCACGGCTTCATTCAGATCGGTCACGATAACAGAACCGCCTTCGATGGTGCCCACCCAGTCGGTTTCAATGGGTTCACCGGCGATCACCTGGTTGATGATGTATTCAAAGTAGGGTTCCCAGTTGATGCGGGAGTACACCAGGTAGGTGTTGGGGCAGCTGGCTTTGGTGGAAATGTTGTAGCACACGTTGGGGATACCGGCGTTTTCACAGGCAGTGGGGGCGCCCATGGAGTCGGCGTGCTGGCTGATCAGGTCGCAGCCCATGGCGATGAGGGCTTCGGCGGCAGCCTTTTCTTCTTTTTCATCGTACCAGGAACCGGTGAACTGCACTTTCATGGTCACATCGGGGCAAACGCTCTTGGCGCCCAGGAAGAAGGAGGTGAAGCCGGAAATCACTTCCGCGTAGGTGAACGCGCCCACATAGCCCATCAGGGGATGTTCGGCTTTGAGCTTGCCTTCTTCCTTCAGCTGATTCAGCTTCATGCCCGCGGCGATGCCGGCCAGATAGCGGCCTTCGTAGATGGTGGCGAAAGCGTTGTGAAGGTTGTCAAAGCCCAGCACGTGCGCCCGGTCGCCGGTGGCGTGGAAGAACTGCACATTGGGATACTGGGCAACGATGTCGTCAGTAAAGAACTGATGGCCGTAGCTGTCGAAGAAAATCATGTTGCAGCCTTCGTCGATCAGGTCCAGGGCGGCTTCCGCGCATTCCTGGGATTCGGGACGATTGCGGGAGAAGATGATTTGATCGTCAGACAGGCCCAGCTTTTCCTTGGCTTCGTTCACGCCGTTCATGAAGTTCAGGTCATAGGTGGAATCCTCGTCGTGCAGCAGGATCACGCCCATCTTGATATCTTCCTTGGCGATACCGTCGGCCAGCGCGGACACGCAGCCCAGGCACAACGCCAGGGTAAGCAGCAGAGCAAGCAGTTTCTTCATGTCAGATTTTCCTCCTCCAAATGTGGTTGGATGGTGATGATGTATCTTGTCAGTCATCCGCCAGGAGGATCTTGCCGTCCTCGATGCCGGTTACGACTGCCAAAGACTGGATGTTGATACCCATGGCGCGGATGTTCTTTCCGCCGGGCATGAAGCCCTTTTCGATGCCGATGCCGATGCCGATCACCTGGCACCCGGTCTGGGCACACAGGGCCATCATGCCCTGGCAGGCCTGGCCGTCGGACAGGAAGTCGTCCACGATCAGCACGCGGCTGCCCTGGGGCAGATATTTTTTATCGGCGCGGATGATGTTTTCCCGCTTGTGGGTGAAGGAATACACGCTGGCCTGGGCCACGTCAGGGCTCTGCACCACGGTGGCGGCCTTCTTGGCGAACAGCACCGGCACGTCGCCCATGGCATGGGCGGTGGTGAGGGCCAGGGCGATGCCGCTGGCTTCCACGGTCAGGATCAGGTCGGGCTTTTCACCGGCGAACCGCTTCGCCAGCTCTTCGCCCATCCGGAACATCAGGCCGGTATCGATGCGGTGGTTCAAAAACATGTCTACCTTGACAATATCATTCCCGATGGCGATGCCATCCTGCATAATGGCTTCTTTCAATTCCTTCATCAGCTGCGCCTCCCTGAAAAAAATCGGCGGTAAAAAACCGAACATTCAAAGGAAATACGTGTCTATTGTACAGATAAAATGCAAAAAAAGCAAGGGTTTTTCCAAATAAATTCTGATATTTTCTTTTCCTGCCGGATATGGGCGTATTTTTTCCGAAGGTTTGGATCAACCAAAAGTCTTCCCCTTGAGGGAAAGGCTTTTGGTTGGTTCTTCAAGTCTTTGTAATAGTATTCTCCTGTTACAGCCTCGCCACGCCGCTGTCCCTTGCGGCCTTCGCCACAGCCGCCGCCACGGCGGGGCCGATGCGCTTGTCAAAGGCTTTGGGCAGGATGTACTTGTCGGTCAGCTCCTCGGGAGCCACCAAGTCAGCCAGGGCGTGGGACGCGGCCTGCTTCATTTCCTCGTTGATGTCCCGGGCCCGCACGTCCAGCGCGCCGCGGAACAGGCCGGGGAAGCACATCACGTTGTTGATCTGGTTGGGATGGTCGCTGCGGCCGGTGCCCACCACGGCAGCGCCCGCTTCCAGGGCCTCGTCCGGCTCGATCTCGGGCACGGGGTTCGCCATGGGGAACACAATCGCGCCGGGCGCCATGGACTGCACCATTTCCTTGCTGACGATATGCGGTGCGGAAACGCCGATGAACACATCCGCGCCCTTCATGGCGTCGGCCAGCTTGCCGGAGAATTTTTCGGGATTGGTGATTTTCGCCATTTCCTCCTGCGCGGGGTTCATCTGCTCGCCCTCGCACAGCACGCCGAAGCGATCCACCATCTTGAGGTGCTTCACGCCCAGGTTCAGCAGGTGCTTGCCGATGGCAATGCCCGCGCTGCCCGCGCCGTTGATGACCACCTTCGCCTCGCCGATGTCCTTCTTCACCACGCGCAGGGCGTTGATCAGCGCCGCGCCAACGACCACGGCGGTGCCATGCTGGTCGTCATGGAACACGGGGATATCGCACAGCTCCTTGAGCCTGCGTTCGATCTCAAAGCACCGCGGCGCGGCAATGTCCTCCAGATTGATGCCGCCGAAGGAGCCGGAAATCAGGTACACCGTGCGGACGATCTCATCCACGTCCTTGCTGCGGATGCAGATGGGGAAAGCGTCCACGTCGCCAAACGCCTTGAACAGGGCGCACTTGCCCTCCATGACCGGCATACCGGCTTCGGGGCCGATGTCGCCCAGACCCAGCACGGCGGTGCCGTCGGTGATGACGGCCACCAGGTTGTGGCGGCGGGTCAGGGTGAAGGATTTGTCATAGTCTTTCTGAATTTCCAGGCAGGGCTGCGCCACGCCGGGCGTGTAGGCCAGGGAAAGATCGTCCTTGTTCTTCACCGGAACGCGGGAAATAACCTCGATCTTGCCTTGCCATTCGCCGTGCAGACGCAGGGATTCTTCCATGTAATTCAATTCGGGCACCTCCTCAATAGTTGGATGGTCTTTGATTTTATTATATGGTTCGGTTGGAAAAAATCAATGCCATATTTGGCTTTTTTGATCAAAATCAAACAAGCCGGGTTTGTTACTATTCAGATATCGCGGCGCTTCGGTTGACAAACGCGCTGTCGGCTGTATAATGAAAGAAAGCGCGAGGAGGAAAAAACCATGAAACAGGCGGCGGCTTTCTTTGATATCGACGGCACCATTTACCGGGAAGGGCTGATTACGGAAGTATTCAAGAAGATGGTGACCCATGAAATTATCGACCAGAAGCGCTGGCACGATGAGGTGAAGCCCGCCTACATGGCCTGGGACAGGCGGGTGGGCGACTATGACACCTATCTGATGCGGGTGACGGAAATCTTCAAGCAGGCTTTGGTGGGCTTTTCCTCCCAGCATATCAACTTCATTGCCCAGAAGGTGATCGAGCAGAAGGGCGACCGGGTGTACCAGTTTCCCCGGCAGGAGATCGAGCGCCACCAGCGGGAGGGCCGGAAGGTGATCGCCATTTCCGGTTCTCCGGATGCGCTGGTTCGCCTGATGGCGGAAAAGTACCGCTTCGACGACTGGCGGGGTTCCCTGTACAAGACCGACGAAAGGGGCTACTATACCGGCGAGATTGTACCCATGTGGGATTCCGTGTCCAAGCTGAAGGCGCTGAACGAGCTGGTGGAGCAATACAGCCTGGACTTGAACGAATGCTGGGCTTACGGCGATACCAACGGCGACTTTACCATGCTCAGAGCCGTGGGCCATCCCACCGCCATCAACCCCACCCGGGAACTGCTGCTCAATATCCGCGCCGACGCGGAACTGGCAAAAAAAATCCGTGTCGTGGTGGAGCGGAAAGACGTAGTATACAATATTGATCTGAAAACGCTGAGGCTGGAGTGAACGCTATGATGACGACCAGTGAAATCAACATCCGCGACCCTTTCGTGCTGCTGGACGGGGATACCTATTATCTCTATGGCACCCGGGGAGCTACCTGCTGGGGCCCGGCCACGGGCTTTGACGTGTACGCCAGCAGCAATCTGCGGGATTGGGGCGGCCCTGTTCCCTGCTTTGAAAACGACGGCACGTTTTGGGCTGACCGCAATTACTGGGCTCCGGAGGTGCATATCTGGCAGGGCAAATACTACATGTTCGCCAGCTTCAAAAGCGAAACCCGCAGGCGCGGCACCGCCATCCTGCGGGCTGATTCGCCCATGGGCCCCTTCGTCCCCTGGTCGGACGGGCCGGTGACGCCAACGGAATGGGAATGCCTGGACGGAACGTTCTACGTCGATTACAAAGGCAATCCCTGGATCGTCTATTGCCATGAATGGATTCAGGCGGGAGACGGGGAAATCCGGGCCGCGCGGCTGGCATATGACCTGAAGCGGACAGAAGGGGAACCGGTTTTATTGTTCCGCGCCTCCGAAGCCTCCTGGGCCAGGGAAATGACCCATTCCTCCGGCGTGAAGGGATATGTGACCGACGGCCCGTTTCTGTGGCGCGGCGAATCGGGGAGGCTGGTGTGCCTGTGGTCGTCCTTCTCCGATTGGGGCTACACCCAGGGTATCGCCGTGTCCGATTCAGGCGAAATCAACAGCCATTTTTCCCAGCTGAAACCCATGTTTATGCAGAACGGCGGCCACGGCATGCTGTTCAGAACAAAAGAAGGCCGCCTGCTCCTCGCCCTCCATTCGCCCAACGAGCATTTGAAGGAGCGGCCTGTCTTTCTCCCTGTAACGCATTACGCTTTGGTCAATGCGGACTACGATTGCGATGATATCCCGGATTGAATCGCATTTCAGGGAAACGCAACGAAGCATGACGGAAATACACCATGGAGCGGTCGCGTGAACGCGCCCTAATCCCGGTGCCGCCCCACGATACGCCAGCCCCGTGTTTCTTCCTCGCCGGGTGTTTCAAAGCGGCGGATGCATTTTTGCAGCAGCCCTTCGTCCACAAAATAATCAGAGGGACCGGGGCAGGCGTTGCGCCGGGCGATGTTTTCCCGCCAGGCACTGTCGGGAATGTCCAGATAATACCAGGTAAAAGGAATCTGTTTTTCGGCAAAAAAGGCGGATATTCCCGCGCGTTCCTTCCTGTGCCAGAAGCCCCAGTCCAGAATGACGTTCGCGCCGCAGGAAGCGATTTGAGCCGCTTTATTGAGCAGGCAGGCTTTCACTTTTTCAGATACCGCCGCGTAGGCTTCATCGCCTTCTGGCCGAGGAAACAGCGTCATGATTTCGTCACAGGACAGGATCACGGCGCTGTTTTCTTTCGCCAGCTTTTGAGCGAAGGTGGATTTCCCGGAGCAGATTTTTCCGCAGATCAGAAAAACGGCAGCCATGGTTTACGTTCCTTTCGTATCTTGCAGCGCTTCGGCCAGCGTCAGCACGTCCCGTTCGTAAACGGGGGCCAAGGCGCGGCGATAAATGACGGAGGCGGGATGGTACAGCGCGAACAGCGGGATGCCCGCTTTGCTGGCAAGCCATTGGCCGTGGCAGTCGCCCACGGTGTTTTTCCCGTCGGTCAGGGCTTTCAGCGGCACGTTGCCCAGCGTCGCCAGCGCCTTGGGCTTGACGGCCTGAATTTCTTTCAGCAGCCAGGGAATGAACAGGGACAGCTCCTCCTTGTTCGGCGCGCGGTTGCGGGTGCGGCCGGTGGGGCCGATTTCCGTAGGCCGGATCTTGACCGCGTTGGACACGAAAATCTCCTCCCGGTTCAGCCGGGCCAGGGTCAGGAATTCGTCCAGGTTTTTGCCCGCCTTGCCCACGAAGGGGCGGCGCTTGATCACTTCCGTTTCCCCCGGCGCTTCGCCAATGAGCATCAGCACCGGGCTGCTGTCCTTCCCCTCGCCCAGCACCAGGGGCTTGTCCTCCCCCGGCCAGAGGGGCTTGAAAAAGGCCTGCATTTCCTGGTAGACAGCTTGGACACCGGGCATTTCAACGCCTCCTGCCATTTTGTGATAAAAGATAAAAGGCCTTTTATTCCTCTTCCTGAAGCTTGGCCTTCACTGCCAGCAGGTCGTGCCAGGCGTCGCGCTTTTTGGATTCGTCCCGCAGGAGGGCGGCGGGATGGTAGGTGGGCATGAACCACACGCCCTTCTTTTCCACCCACTGCCCCCGGTCGCGGGTGATGCGCACCTGGTCGCCCAGCACGGCGCGGGCGGCGGTGGCGCCTAATAAAACAATCACCTTGGGCTTCACCAGCGCGAACTGCGCACGCAGGAAGGGCAGGCAGGCCGCGGCCTCCTCGGGCGCGGGCACCCGGTTCTGAGGCGGGCGGCACTTGACCACGTTGCAGATGTACACCTGCTCCCGCGTCATGCCGATAGCCGCGATCATCTTCGTCAGCAGCTGTCCCGCAGCGCCCACAAAAGCCAGGCCCTGCAAATCTTCCTCCGCGCCGGGGCCTTCCCCGATGAACATGAGGTCGGCGTTCCCGTCGCCCTGGCCCGGCACCTTGTGATGGATACGGCGGCACAGCCCGCACTTTTCACACGCTTTGATGTCCGCGTGCAGCGAATCCCAGGAAACCTCCATGGCCGCGCCTCCTTATCTTTATTATGCCGGGGAACAAAGGAATCATGCAGTGTCACCGCAGCCTGGTTCTGATGATGGAGAAAGTGCTGGATATGTCGTCGGTCAGCCAGGAAATGAGGCTGAACAGCAGGGCCAACAGCACAAAAATGCAAATCACGCCCAGCACCACGCCAAAAAAATCCATCATCTTATAGAACAGGCTGAGCCTCTCCCGCCTCTCCTCCCGCTCCCATTTCATGCGCTGTTCATAATCCTGTCGGCTTTGCTGAGACATGGCGATGATCTTCCTCCTTTGATAAAGAGCGCTTATATCAGTGAGGAATTAGGAGTTAGGAGTGAGGAGTTATATAGATGAACAATGAAATGCAAAGCTTGCTTCACGTTGAAAGCATCATCATTCTAAAACTCCTCACTCCT
>CADBCX010000041.1:34451-41299 GCA_902793245.1 uncultured Eubacteriales bacterium
ACTCCTCACTCCTCACTTCCTTCTAAACATAGTCCATCCACGGCGCGGCTTCATCCTGCCGCCCGGTCAATTGGCCTTCGGCGGAGAGGCCGGGGAAGCCCTGCTGGCGGAGGGCTTCATAGACGATAATCGCCACGGAGTTGGCCAGGTTCAGGGAGCGAGCGTCCGGCCGCATGGGAATGCGCACGCAGCGGTCATACACCCTTTGCAGCAGCGATTCCGGCAGACCCTTCGTTTCGCAGCCGAACACCAGGAAATCGTCCGCGCCGTACCGGGCTTCGGTGTAGGCCCGCGGCGCTTTCGTGGAGGCAAAGTGGTACTGCGCGTTCGGGTACTTTTCCATCAGCGCTTCAAAGCTGGGCAGTACCTGAATATCCACCATGGAAAAGTAATCCAGTCCCGCCCGCTTCATGTATTTATCCGCCAGCTGGAATCCCAGCGGCTCGATGAGAATCAGTCCGGTGCGGGTAGCCGCGCAGGTGCGGGCGATATTGCCGGTGTTCTGTGGAATTTCCGGCGCATATAAAACGACGTGCATTGTCAGTTTCTTCCTTTACTCGTGATGCTTCCACGCTTTCGCCAGGGCGTCCAAGAGGCCCAGCAGCTGCAGATCCCGCAGCTGTTCGGTAATCAGGTCTTCCAGGCCGGGAATATCCCGCAAATCCTCTTCCCAAATCGCGCGGTCGCTGAGGACGGCGTAGGCCAGGGATTCCGGCGGCATATCGCAGGACAGGCCGGAGAAGGAAGCCAGGATATTCTCGTCTTCGCTGACGAAGCAGCGCTCGCCGTTTTTGAGGACGGTATACCGCCCGTCCTCTTCCCGCCGTACCCCGGCAAACAGCATGATGAGGCAGGCCAGGCTCATGCACAGGCAGGGCGGCAGATGTTCATCCCGTTCCACATAATTTTTCAGGATAGGCAGCGCACGGCTGTCCCAGGTACGCACGGCGTCCGGCAGCAGCAGGGCCAGCGGCTGGATAACGGCCGGGTCTTCCAGCTCTTTGCACACCGCCATGGCGACGGGGTCCAGAATGTCCCGGTGCTCGCCCAGGCAGGGCATGATTTCATGCAGCAGGGTATGGCCCAGGAATGCCCGGAGGGTATCGTCCTTCATGCAGTCGCGCACCGTGTCCAGCCCTGCCAGCATGCCCACCGGCAGAATCACGGACAGCAGGCTGTCCCGCATCCGCGTCCGCGCAAGCTTCATTTTCTCCTGCCGCTTTTCCTCAATGGTCATGCCGTCTTCTCCTTCCATTGCCCTTCCAGTTTCATTCTCCCGTATATTTTACCAAAGATTTTCCTGCCTGTAAAGCATGCCTGAAGGCGGGCTGGGAAAATCCCCGCTGCCTGAATAGGAACGCCCCGTCTGCCGCTTTTTTGTTACCATTCAGTTTTCGCTGAATGGTACGCAAGTGGGAATACTTCCCCCTTGCGAGAACCCCCAACAGATTTTCTTGTGAGCCTGCGGTTCACGGGCAGAAAATCTGCAAGGAACGATTTTTGCGGAGCAAAAATCCCCGCCCGACCGGCAAAGCCGGTCGATACGATTACAGTCGGGGGTATTGTTCTTAAAAAGTCTTTTTCTTCTTTTTCTTGACAAAGCGCTTTTCCGGTGTTACACTACTTGCAATTCCATATCAAAGGCGATGACGAAGACGGCGGGGGACGCGCCGCATCCAGAGAGCCGGGGCAGCTGAAAACCGGCGGCGGATCATCCCCGAATCGCCCATCCCTTCCGAGCCGAAGCGGTGAAACCGGGGGCTGTTTAATGGGCGTTCTGTGAAGAACGTTTATCAACGCCCCGGAACTAATCGTCTTCCGTGACGCCGCGTGAGAGCGGGAAGCTTGGAACACGAGCTTCATGAGCGGCGCAGCAATGCGCAATTTGAGTGGTACCGCGAGCTGATTTTCAGCCCGTCTCAAAGAGAATGACTTTGGGGCGGGCTTTTCTTTGCGGATAACCTGACTCCCAAATATTAAGCCTCCTGATAAACCGATCAAACAACGGTACAAAAGGGGGATTGTCAAGGGGAGCTCCCCTTGACTGAAATCCGCACCGGCGGCGTGTACGCCGGGAGGACGGAAAATTTCAGAAGGGAACGCAGATGACCGGATGAAATTTTCCTTCCTTGCAGATTTTCTGCCCGTGAACCTCTGGTTCACAAGAAAATCTGTGCGGGGGGTATGCAATACCCGCCCGCGACGAAATGAAATGGAGGAAAGAATTATGGACGTAGCTCAAGCCCAGCACATTCCCGACCAGGTGCGCGAGGTGGCGGCCCGTATCCGGGAGCTGCGCGAAATCAGCGGGTACACCGTGGCGGAAATGGCCCGGATGACCGACGTGACCGAGGAAACCTACCGGGCGTATGAAAACGCCCAAATGGACCTGCCCTTTACCTTCCTGCACAAGTGCGCGCTGACCTTCAAGGTAGAAATGATCGACCTGCTGGAAGGCCGCAGCGCCATGCTGTCCTCCTACACCATCACCCGCAAGGGCGCGGGCGAGGTGACGGCAAGGGAGCAGGGCATCGACATCCGCAACCTGGCCCCCATGTTCCGCAAGAAGATTTCGGAGCCCTATTTCGTCCGCTATACCTATGACCCCGCCCTGCAGGACAAGCCCATCCACACCACCACCCACTCCGGCCAGGAGTTTGACTACATCCTGTCCGGGGCGATGAAGGTGCAGGTGGGCCACAACATCGAGCTGCTCCGGGAGGGCGACTCCATTTACTACGACTCCTCCACCCCCCACGGCATGATCGCCGCCGAGGGCCAGGACTGCGTGTTCCTGGCCGTGGTGCTGCCCGGCGAGGAAGTGGAAGAGCGCCAGGTGATGCAGACCATCAAGGCCAGCCAGACGCCCGAGGACGCCCACTATATCTACGAAAAGTTCGCCCATCCCGTGGAGGACGAATCCGGCGCGCTCCAGTCCATTTCCTTCACCAACCTGGACACCTTCAACTTCGCTTTCGACGTGGTGGACGCCCTAGCCGACACCAAGCCCGAAGCCCTGGCCATGCTGCACCTGGACGAGCACAAGCAGGAGCGCCGCTTCACCTTCCTGGACATGAAGAAGCAGAGCAACCGCGCCGCCAACTACTTCCGTTCCTTAGGCATCAAGAAGGGCGACAAGGTGCTGGTGGTGCTGCGGCGGCAATACCACTTCTGGCTGTCCATGCTGGCGCTGGCGAAGATCGGGGCCATCGCCATCCCCGCCACAGACCAGCTGCTGGCCCACGACTACGAATACCGCTTCAACAAGGCGGAGGTCAGCGCCATGCTGTGCACCGCCCACGGCCTGGCCGCGGAGCACGTGGAGGAAGCGCTGCCCCAGTGCCCCACCGTCAAGACCCTCATCCTCTGCGGCGGTTCCCGCGAAGGCTGGCACGACTTTGACGCGGACTTTGCCCGGTTCTCCTCCCGCTTCCCCCGGGAAGCCGACACCGCCTGCGGGCGCGACCCCATGGTGATGTTCTTCACCTCCGGCACCACCGGCTATCCCAAGCTGGTGGCCCACGCCCACACCTACCCCATGGGCCACTTCATCACCGCCAAATACTGGCACTGTGTGGAGCCGGGGCGGCTGCACCTGACCATCTCCGACACCGGCTGGGGCAAGGCCCTGTGGGGCAAGCTGTACGGCCAGTGGCTGTGCGAGGCCGCGGTGTTCGTGTACGACTTCGACCGCTTCCACGCGGAAGAAATCCTGCCGCTGTTCAAGCAGTACGACATCGCCACCTTCTGCGCGCCGCCCACCATGCTGCGGATGCTGATCAAGGAGGATTTGAGCAAGTACGACCTTTCTTCCATCCACCACGCCACCGTGGCGGGCGAAGCGCTGAACCCCGAAGTGTTCTACCAGTTCCAGAAAGCCACGGGCCTGTCCCTGATGGAGGGCTTCGGCCAGACCGAAACCACCCTGTCGGTGGGCAACTTAGTGGGCATGACGCCCAAGGTCGGCTCCATGGGCAAGCCCTCGCCGCTGTTCGACGTGGACATTGTGGACCCGGAGGGCAACCCGGTGCCCGTCGGCGAGGTGGGCGAGATCGTCATCCGCCTGGGGGACGGCAAGCCCGCCTGCGGCCTGTACCTGGGCTATGTGGGCATCGAGGATCACCACGAGGACGGCCTCTACCACACCGGTGACACCGCCTGGCGGGATGAGGACGGCTTCTTCTGGTACGTGGGCCGCATGGACGATGTCATCAAGTCCTCCGGCTACCGCATCGGGCCCTTTGAGATCGAGTCCGTTATCATGGAGCTGCCTTACGTGCTGGAGTGCGGCGTCAGCGCCGCCCCCGATCCCATCCGCGGCCAGGTGGTCAAGGCCAGCATTGTCCTCATCAAAGGCAAGGAAGGCACCGAGGAGCTCAAGAAAGAGATCCAGAACTACGTCAAGCAGCGCACCGCGCCGTATAAATATCCCCGCATCGTGGTCTTCAAGGACGAGCTGCCCAAGACCATCAGCGGCAAGATTCAGCGGAATCTGCTGTAACAGAGACAACCAAAACACCCCTGCTTCTTTCACCGGAGCAGGGGTGTTTTTCATAGGATTCAAGTTCAAGAAGCTTGACTTTATGATAACAGCGTGGAAGAATGAACTGAACATAAGGAATATATAGGCGGAAAAGAGGGAAACCAAACGATCCGGGGCAGAGTTTTCGCCGTTCTGCCCCGGATCGTTTTTGTAAAGGATTATTTCAGAATGTCCTTGAGCGCGCCGTCCAGCCAATCGCCCTCGAACAGTTCGATCAGGCCGCTGTCGCAGGCGGCGGTGAGCTTGGGGTTGATGGGCAGCTTGCCCAGCACCGGCACGCCGAAGCGCTGGGCGGTTTCGTCGGCGTGGCTTTCGCCGAACACGGAAACGTGCTTGCCGCAGTCCGGGCATACCACATAGCTCATGTTCTCCACGATGCCTTTCACGGGAATCTGCATCATGTCCGCCATGTTCATGGCCTTTTCCACGATCATGCCCACCAGCTCCTGGGGCGTGGTGACCACCACCGCGCCGTTGACCGGCACGGACTGGAACACGGTCAGCGGCACGTCGCCGGTTCCCGGAGGCATGTCGATGAACATAATGTCAATATCGCCCCAGAGCACGTCCGTCCAGAACTGCTTGACCGTACCCGCGATGACCGGGCCGCGCCACACCACGGGCGCGGTTTCGTCGTCCAGCAGCAGGTTCAGGCTCATCAATTTGATGCCGGTTTTGCTCTCCACCGGCAGAATGCCTTCTTCGTTGCCCATGGCGTTCTGCTTGATGCCGAAAGCCTTGGGAATGGAGGGGCCGGTGATATCGGCGTCCAGGATGGCGGTCTTGTAGCCCGCCCGCTGGGCCAGCACAGCCAGCAGCGCGGTCACCAGGGACTTGCCGACGCCTCCCTTGCCGCTCATCACGGCGATGACTTTTTTGATGTTCGTGCCCGCGTGGGGCTTTTCCAGCAGGCTCTGCTGCTGGTTCCGGCTGGGACAGTTCGCCCCGCAGGTGGAGCAGTCGTGGGTGCATTCGCTCATTGTTCTTTCTCCTTCTTACTGTTTCACGTTATGATGGTTTTATAATACACTTTAAGTCACGAAAGGGAACGGCGGGGCTTTGCCCCGCACCCCACCAGGGCGGTGACCGCCCTGGACCCGCAATAGCGGATGCTGTTTGGTGGGGAATATCATCTTAATTCCCGCTGTTGCGTGGAGGAACGCGGATGTCTGGCTTGACGCCGTTGTGCTTCTGGCCCGGCGGCGAAGCCGCCATCCCGGATGCTTTGCATCCGGGGAAAGCCTGGGAATAATCCCAAGGGAAAAGTAAACTTTTCCTCTGGGATTTTCCCGGCTTTCTTGGGCCAGAAGCCTTCTAACTTTCGTAAACCCCAGCGCAGCAAGCGGAAACTGTCGGGTTTTCCCAACGGAGTAATTTCGCTTATTGGGATGCAAGGGATGAAATCCCTTGCCGCCGGGCCTGGGGGCGCGCAGCCCCCAGCGTACTCCTTATTCCGGCAGCTGAATGCCCGCCTCTTTCGCGCACTCCTGCAGCTTGTCCAGCGCCTCGATGATTTCCTCGGGCTGATGCTCGCTGATGACGCAGAAGCGGAGGCGCGCCTTGTTCTTGGGCACGGCGGGATACACGGCGGGGGGCACGATGACGCCCTTCTTGCGCAGGCGGTTGGAAAGCTCCCAGGCGTCCTCGTCCTTGCCCACCAGGATGGGAATGATGGCGGTCTCTCCGGCCAGGCAGGTGTTGAAATGCCGCTTGTGGGCTTCCTCCACGAAGCACTTGATGTTGCGCCGCATCCGCTCCATGATGCTGGGATCGCTGCGCAGGAGCTTGATGGCCTCCAGGCTGGCCGCGGCCAGGGGCGGGGAAATGCCCACGGAGAACACGAAGCCGGGCAGGTTGTAGCGCATGTAGTCGATGATGGCGCGGGAGCCCGCCAGGTAGCCGCCGCAGGTACCCAGGCCCTTGGAGAGGGTGCCGTACTTGATGTCGATGTCGTCGGGGGCCAGGCCGAAGTATTCGTCCACGCCGCCGCCGGTCTGGCCGATGACGCAGGCGGAGTGGGCTTCGTCCACCATCAGGAAGCAGCCGTACTTCTTTTTCAGCTTCACGATGTCCGGCACCGGCGCGATGTCGCCGTCCATGGAGTACGCGCCTTCGATCACGATCAGCACCTTGGCGAACTTATGCCGCTGGGTGCGCAGGATGCTTTCCAGGGCGTTCACGTCGCTGTGGGGGAAGGGCTTGGCGGTGGCCTGGCTGAGGCGGCATCCCTGCTCGATGGAGTTGTGGGCGATGGCGTCGTAGACGATCAAATCGCCCTTGCCGCAGAAATTGCCCACGAAGGTCA
>CADBCX010000042.1 GCA_902793245.1 uncultured Eubacteriales bacterium
TGTTCGGAAGCGGGGGACCCGGGCCGCACAAAGGCGTTCTTCACGCTCAGCAGGCACTTGCCTTCCGGCGGGGTCAGGGTGACTTTCAGGAATTCTTCCCGCTCGCCCCGGTTGATGGCCAGGATGCGGTGGGCCGCCATTTTGGGCACGGGTTCCTTGTAGTCGTAGTACATGGAATACACGCTGTCCTCTTCCTTGGCGGCCTTGGTTTCGATCACGCCCTCCCGCAGCAGGGTTTCCCGCAGCTCCTTGCGAACCGCCGCGTCGTCGCTCACCTGCTCGGCGATGATGTCCCGAGCCCCGGCCAGGGCGGCTTCGGCGTCGGGCACTTCCTTTTCTTCATTCACATATTTCGCCGCTTCGGCGTATACGTCGCCCTTGGGCATTTGCAGCAGCAGCCACAGGGCCAGCGGTTCCAGGCCGCGCTCCTTGGCGATGGTGGCGCGGGTGCGGCGCTTGGGCCGGAAGGGGCGGTACAGGTCTTCCAGCTCGGCCAGGGTGCGGGCCTTGGCCAGTTGGGCTTTCAGCTCGTCCGTCAGCACGCCCATCTCGGTCAGGGTCTTTTCGATTTCCTCCCGGCGCTTTTCCAGGTTCCGCAGGTATTCCAGGCGCTCCGCCAGCTCGCGCAGAAGCTGGTCGTCCATGGAGCCGGTCTTTTCCTTGCGGTAGCGGGCGATAAAGGGAATGGTGTTCCCCGCGTCCAGCATTTCGATCACGGCCTGCACGTGTTCGGGCCTGAGTGAAAATTCCTTTGCTAAAATGGATACAAAGTCCATGGGCTGTCCTCCTCGTCTAATATGCCAAATGCGGCAGGGTCTATTATACGGGAAATCCATGAGAAACGCAAGAAAAAACTCCCCTGCCGTTTTTGCGGCAAGGGAGAGGGAAAACGGTGTTACTTCGCCATGGCCTGGGTCAGCTCCCAGCCCCAGTTGATTTCCTTCTGGTGGCTGACGGCGTAGGGGCCGGTCTGCTCGGCCTCGCTCATGACCCGTGGGAAGTGGAGGCAGATATGCCCTTCCAGGTTGTTGTTGGGGGTATGGTCCACCTCGTGGCCGTGGCTGTGGATGGAGCCGATGTACACCTGGCCGTCGGGGAAGCAGACCCACACGTACTTGGGCGTCCAATTGTTCACGCCGACCACCTGGTTCAGCACATCGGTGTCGGCGGCGGTGGGCGTTTCGCTGTCGGCGTGCTTGCCGAAGGAGAACATGTGCAGGTTAAAGTGCAGGCCGGAATCCGGGTCATAGATCACCACGTCGGGCATGCTCTTGGCGATAGCCCGGATGGTGGAATACCAGTTGGCGTACTGCACCTTGGAGGCCGAGGGCGGCGTAAACGCAGTGGAGGAAGGATTGCCGGTTGCGGCGGGCTGCTGCGTGGCGGCGCTCTGGATGAGCAGGGTACCGCTGGAGGAAATGGCGTTGGCGGAGTTGAGGCGGTTCAGGGTCATCACGCCCGCCACGCCGTCGGCGGTCAGGCCGTTTTTCTTCTGGAACGCGACCACGGCATTATAAGTGGCTGGGCCATAGACGCCGTCCGCGGTTTTCAGGTAGCCCAGTTCCACCAGCCGCGCCTGCATGGCCCGCACCGTCTCCCCGGAATCGCCGCTTTTCAGCATCTGGACGGAATCGTTGGACGCGGGTGCCGCGGTGGGCTTGGAGGTGGTTTTCGTGCGGGCGGCGCCGCCATAGAGCAGTTTCAGCGTGTTTTCCCCGGCCACACCGTCCACGTGCAGGCCGTTGCGCCGCTGGAACTCTTTCACCGCGGCGGCGGTGGAGCTGCCGAAATCGCCGTCGATCTCGCCGGTGTAGTAGCCCAGCTCTTTCAGCTTGGTCTGCATCGCTTTCACCAGGTCGCCCTTGCTGCCCGTTTTCAGGGTTTGCAGGGAGGGCGCGCCGGAGGACATCACAATGGGCGTGGGGGAGACCGCTACGGGAACGGGCGTTTCGGTGGGCGCGGGCGTAGCGATGGACACGGCGAAATCAGAATACAGTGCCTGCTGGGTGGTCACTCCGGCCACGCCGTCCTGGGTCAGGCCGCTCTTGCGCTGGAAATCCTTGACGGCGGAGACGACCGCATCGCTGTACACGCCGTCGGCAATGCCGGTAAAGAAGCCCAGCTCCTTCAGCCGGTTCTGGAGCTTGGCTACCTCAGTGCCCTTGGCGCCTTTGCGCATGATGAGGATGCTGCCGGCGTTCATTTCGGTGACGGCGGGAATGGGCGAAGCGGTGGGCGTGTCGCCAAGACTGTCGGTGAGCAGGTACAGCAGGCGCAGGGTTTTTTCGCCCGCCTTGCCGTCCTGGGTCAGCTTGTGGGCTTCCTGGAATTTCTTGACGGCGCTGACCGTGGCGCTGTCATAAGCGCCGGTGATCTGGGAAGTGAAGAAGCCCAGCGCATTCAAACGCACCTGCAGATCCACCACCTGCTCGCCCTTCTGGCCGCTGTGCAGCTCCTTCACCTCGCGGTTGGGCAGCGTGTTGACGGTGACCTTTTTGCCTTTCGCATTGACCGGCTGACCCTCAAAAATCAGCTTCTGCACTTCGGGCGCGGCGATGCCGTCCTGACGGATATTGTTGGCTTTCTGGAACGCTTTCAGGGCGGTAACGGTGGAAGCGTCAAAGGTTCCGGTGGAGGAGGCGGTGTAGAAGCCCAGTTCGCGCAGCGCGTCCTGGAGCACGGTCACGTCCTTGCTTGTGTCGCCGGACTGGAGATAGGGATAATTCTTCTGGGCGTCGGCGTCCGTTTTCAGGGCTTTGCCGGGGGCGTACTGGGGCGGAACGTAAGCGTATTCGCTCACGATATAGCCCGTCGTGCCCTGATAGGTGACTTTCAGGAAATCCCCCGTAATGCTCAGCACCGTGATTTCCGCGCCCTTGGGCACGGTGCCCAGGCGCTGGGCGGAGGTGGAGGCGGACTTGCGGATGTTGACGGAATCGGTGGTATAGGTGGAGAAGGGGAAGGTGGCCGCCGTATTGGCTGGATTCGCCGTGGGAAGCGGCGTGGGCGTCGGATCGGTTTTGACTGTTTTGGCGGGCAGCGCCTTGTCGGAATACAGCAGCGCAAGCGTCACCACGTCGGCGGTGTTCGACTGCCGCAGGTCGTTCTTTTTCTGGAAGGCTTTGATGGCGGCGACGGTGGATTTGCCAGCCGTGCCGTCCGCGGCACCGGTGTAATAGCCCAGTTCCTTCAGCCGGGTTTGCAGCTTCACCACCGCCGGGCCGATGCTGCCGCTGGTGATTTCAGACCCCGGCAGGGTGGAAACGGTTTTGACCTTCGTGGCCTTGCCGCCGCTGTTCTTGGGCTTGCCCTCGTAGAGCAGCGCCTGGGTGGCTCCGTCGGCGGTGCCGGTTTGGAACAGGCCGTTTTTGGCCTGGAAGGCTGTCACGGCGCTGCGGGTGCCGGAGCCGAATTCCCCGTCCGCCTTGCCGTTGTAAAAGCCCAGCTCTTTCAGCGCGCTCTGCAGGGCCTTCACCGCGTCGCCCTTGCTGCCGGAATACAGCACTTCGTATCCGGACGCGGCGGAGCCTTCGGGCGCGGGCGTCACGGCGGGCAGGTTCACGCCGCCTTCCACCACCCGGAGGTACTGCTTCAGGGCATAGCCCAGCTTGCCTTCATAGGATACGATGTAGTAATCGCCGCTTTCGCCGGTGATGAGCGCCATGTCCCCGGAGGGGATGGTGAGCAGCACCGAGGCGGAACCGGAAGGCTGCTGCCGCAGGTTCAGGTTTGTGGTGGCATAGCCGGACAAAGGATAGTTTTCCGCCCGCACGGGCAGTACGCTCAGGCAGCATGCCAGGGCCAGCAGCATCGCGGCGGCCCGACGGAAAAATAATCTGCGCATAGTTCATCCTCCACACGTTCGTGTATCTGTTTATCCCGGAGTGCAGGGTAAATATTCCCTCGTGAGTACAAGGAATCAAGTCTATTTTATTTCATTTTTGTAACAATGTCAAGGCATTTATTTCATAGTTACGTAATATTTATAAGAAAATATTACAAAGCTTTTTCATTCCCCGGGAGGAAGAAATTCTTCCGATTCATCTATTGACTTTTGCGGGCTTCGCATTATATGATGAAAACAGGAAATATCAGACAAAACGAAGCAAGCTGTTCATTTAAAAGGAGGAGCCCCATGAGCAAAGCAAAGGTATATTTTTCGGATTTCCGCACCCGCCTGGGCGTGAGCCAGGGCGCGAAGCTCCAGCGGCTGATCAAAGAAGCGGGCATCCGGGACATTGATTTCGACGGCAAATTCGTGGCCATCAAGATGCACTTCGGCGAGCTGGGCAACCTCGCCTTCCTGCGGCCCAATTATGTGAAAGCGGTCGCTGACGTGATCAAGGATCTGGGCGGCAAGCCCTTCCTGACGGACTGCAACACCCTCTATCCCGGCAGCCGCAAGAACGCCATCGACCATCTGACCAACGCCGAGATCAACGGCTTCAACAGCGTCACCACCGGCTGCCACGTGATCATCGCCGACGGCCTGCGGGGTACCGACGATATCGAAGTGCCGGTGCACAACGGCGAATACTGCAAGACCGCCCTCATCGGCCGGGCCGTGATGGACGCGGATGTGTTCATCTCCCTCAGCCACTTCAAGGGCCACGAAATGACGGGCTTCGGCGGGGCTATCAAGAACATCGGCATGGGCTGCGGCAGCCGCGCGGGCAAGATGAACCAGCACAACGACGGCACCCCCGAAGTGGATCAGGACGCCTGCCGGGGCTGCGGGCGCTGCGCCAGGGAATGCGGCAGCGACGCCATCTCCTACGGGGCTGACCGCAAGGCGTACATCAATCCTGATATCTGCAAGGGCTGCGGGCGCTGCATCGGGGCCTGCGCCTTCGACGCCATCAGCAACATGAACGAAAGCGCCGGGGACATGCTCTGCCGCAAGATGGCCGAGTACACCCAGGCCGTGTGCTATGGACGCCCCTGCTTCCACATCAGCCTGATCATGGACGTGTCGCCCAACTGCGACTGCCACGACGAAAACGACGCGCCCATCCTGCCCAACATCGGCATGCTGGCCTCCTTCGACCCCGTGGCGCTGGACCAGGCCTGCGTGGATCTGTGCCAGCAGGCCACGCCCTTCCGCAACAGCCAGCTGGGCGATAACCTGGCCAGGCCCGACTGGCACCACTACCACGACCACTTCAAGGACAGCAACCCCAACGTGCACTGGAAAGAAACCCTCGCCCACGGGGAAAAGATCGGGCTGGGCACAAGGGAGTATGAACTCGTCGTTGTGAAGTGAGAAGTTCAGATCATCAAGAATGCGCAGGGCGGGAGTCGAACCCGCAAAACCCAGGTTCTTAGCCTGGTATGTCTGCCAATTGCATCACCTGCGCGAAAAAATGCACAGAGCGGGATTTGAACCCGCACGCCCCGAATGGGCACCGGCGTCTGAGACCGGCTTGACTCCCGTTCCAACATCCGTGCATTATAGTGCGCAGGGCGGGACTCGAACCCGCAGAAACCAGGCTCTGAAGCTGGTATGTCTGCCAATTGCATCACCTGCGCAGAGAAACAACCCCTGCGGGACTCGAACCCGCATTGACGCCTTGAAAGGGCGTTGTCCTGACCGGTTAGACGAAGGGATCATGTCAGCCCCGAAGGGCTGATTTACGAAATACTATGCGGTATATGCCGCACCACGATGGCGTCCATGGTGGTGCCGAACACCGAGGCCAACACCACCAAGTTGTCCAACGTGGGCATGGCGACACCCCGCTGCCATTTGTAAATCGCCTGGGGCGTGGAAAAGCCGAAAATGGTCTGCAAATCGTGCACCGTCATCCCCATGCTCCGGCGCATCCGCACGATGTTGCTGCCGGTGGCCCGCATATCAATACAAGGCAAAGTACCCATACGATCACTCCTCAAATCATCTGCGATACAAAGAAGAAGGCCGCCTGCCCTGCCCGGACAAGCGGCCCTTGATTCTATCCTTCGCCATCATTGCGGAAGATCGGTCAGGTCCCTTATTCTTGTCTTTTCAGGGCAAAGCAAAGAAGCGCGCAGCTCCTGTTCAAAACCGCACAGCAGAAATTCAAGGTGTTCGTTGTGGATCATGCTGACATTGCGTACCATCTGAATTCCTCCTTCACAGTTTTTTCTTTCCCTGGTACGCCCGTATCATAACACAGATAAGGCAAAATGTAAAGAAACCTGTGGTATAATCTTTTCTCTTCCTGAAAAAACGGAAACGCCGCTGGGGGATTGACTTTTTCTTTCCCCGCGCATATAATAGCAGGGAGCGAGGAACGGGAAAAACGTTCGCGCGGGAGGACGGAAAGAGAAGGCGCGCCATCGGCTGGAAGCGCGCCCGCGTCCGGCGTGAGCAGTGCCCCCGGGAGCCGCAGGGCGGAAGCAAAACAGTATGCCCTGCCGTAGCCGCCGCGTTAAGGCGAAGCCATGATCAAAAGAGTGGATTTTGCGGCGTGCCGTTCTCTTGTGGAACGGAGCGCCGCTTTCTTGTTCAGCTGCCTGCATGGAGAAAGAAGCAGGACGGAAGGGACGAGAGTACAGAGTACAGATTTATATACTCTGTTGATAAACGGAATCCGTTGTTTGGTGACACTATTTCATCTGTACTCTGTACTCTGCACTCTGTACTCTCCTGTATGCCCTGATTTCTGGAAGAGGGGGACTGATTGTGTTTGAAACCCTGAAACGTGATATAGACGCTGTGATAAAGCGCGACCCGGCGGTACACTCCAAGGCGGAGGTGTTCTTCTGTTATCCGGGGTTCAAGGCCCTGCGCAGCCACCGCCGGGCGCACCGCGCTTATTTGAAGGGCCACTTTTTCCTGGCCCGGCTCATCAACTTTCATTCCTACAAGCGCACCGGCATCGACATCCACCCCGGCGCAACCATCGGCAGCGGCGTGTTCATTGACCACGGCACCGGCGTGGTCATCGGCGAAACCGCCGAGGTGGGGGACGACGTGACCATCTACCAGGGCGCGACCCTGGGGGGTACCGGCAAGGATACCGGCAAGCGCCATCCCACCATCGGCAAGGGCGTCACCGTGGGCGCGGGGGCGAAGGTCCTGGGCCCCATCACCATCGGGGATTATGTAAAGATCGGCGCGGGGGCCATCGTGCTCAAGGACGTGCCGCCCCACTGTACCGTGGTGGGCAACCCCGGGCGCATCGTCCGCGGCCCCGCCACCAAAAACGAAATCGACCTCAACCACGGCGACCTGCCCGACCCCATGCTGGACAAAGTCCGCGCCATCGAGGGCAAGCTGGAACAACTGGAACTGGAAACCGAAGGCGGGCAGCATGACTGCGAGCACTGCGAGCTGACTGATTGCCCGGCAAGAGAAAAAACAGCGGCAAAGACAAAGGAATAAATCCTTCAGTCAAAACACGCCAATGTCACCCTGACCCCCGCAGAAGCACACCCATGTCATCCTGAGCCCCGCGAAGCGGGAAGCGAAGGATCTGAAAGCTGGGAAAAATGCTGTTGGCGAACGGCCCGCCATGAGATCCTTCGCGACGCAGCCCGCTCTGCGGGCCGCTGCTCAGGATGACAGCGGGATTGAATGATACAAATGAACCAACTGAAACAATTGCAGGATGATTGAAAGAAAATGGAGGAAAGCAAAATGCAGATTTACAACAGCGCAACAAGAAAAAAGGAAGAATTCGTTCCGCTTCATGAAGACAAGGTGGGCATTTACGCCTGCGGGCCCACGGTGTACGACTATTTCCACATCGGCAACGCCCGGCCCTTCATCACGTTCGACGTGCTGCGGCGGTACTTTGAGCACCGGGGTTACGAAGTGACCTTCGTGCAGAACTTCACCGACATCGACGACAAGATGATCAAGCGGGCCAACAAGGAAGGCATCACGGTCAAGGAACTGGGCGACCGGTTCATCCAGGAATACTACCAGGACGCCAAAGCCCTGGGCATCCGTCCCGCCACGGTGCATCCCCGGGCCACCGAGCACATCGGCGAGATCATCCATCTGGTGAAAACCCTCCAGGACAAGGGATACGCCTACGAGGTCAACGGCGACGTGTACTTTGACACCAAGAAGGACATGGGCTACGGCAAGCTGTCCGGCCAGAACCTGGACGATCTGGAAGCGGGCGCGCGCATCGACGTGGACGAGGTGAAGAAGAACCCCGCCGACTTCGCCCTCTGGAAAGCCCAGAAGCCCGGCGAACCCGCCTGGCCCTCTCCCTGGGGCATGGGCCGTCCCGGCTGGCACATCGAGTGCTCCGCCATGAGCATGAAGTACCTGGGGGAGACCTTCGACATCCACTGCGGCGGCAAGGATCTGCTCTTCCCCCACCACGAAAACGAGGTGGCCCAGAGCGAGTGCGCCACCGGCAAGCCCTTCGCCCGATACTGGATGCACAACGGGTTCATCAACATCGACAACGAAAAGATGAGCAAGTCCCTGGGCAATTTCTTCACCGTCCGCGACATTTTGAAGGAATACGACCCCGAGGACATCCGCATGTTCATGCTCTCTGCCCACTACCGTAGCCCCATCAATTTCAGCCGGGAGATGGTGGCCCAGGCCCACGCCTCGCTGCAAAGGCTGTACACCGCAAGAGAAAACCTGCTGTTCCTGAAAAAGAACGCGCCGGACAACGCGCTGACCGCCGATGAGGAAGCGCTGCTTAACCGCGTGAAGGAATACGCCGCCCGCTTCGACGCCGCCATGGACGACGACCTGAACACCGCCGACGCCGTGGGCGCGATCTTCGAGATCGTGAAGGACGCCAACGTGAGCCTGAACGAACGCAGCGCCAAAGCCGCCGTGGAAGGCGTGCTGAAAGCCATGCTGGATCTGACCGGCGTGCTGGGCCTGCTGATGAAGGACGCCGAAGAGGGCCTGCCCGCTGAAATCCAGCAGATGGCCGACGAACGCGCCCAGGCCCGCAAGGAAAAGAACTGGAAGCGCAGCGACGAGCTCCGCGACGCCCTCGCCGCCGCGGGCTACATCGTAAAGGATACCCCCCAGGGGCAGAACATCACGAAAATGTAACGCCATGCGCAGGCAATGCCTGAACAGTAAACGCAGCGAAAAGACCCCGTATCAAAACAAGGTACGGGGTCTGTTGCTCGAAAAAACTTTGCCGCCTGGCGGAACGCAGATGAACGGAAATTTACATGTCCCAGAGCCGAAACCGCATTGTCAGCGGAAACGCGCCGTGATATAATAAAAGCGGGAGACCCAAAGGATGGGAGGTAGTTAGAATGAAGAGAATACTGGCGCTGGCATTGCTGCTGTGCCTGCTGCCGCTGGGCGGGCTTGCGGAGTACAAGGTGACCAAGCACAGCGTGATGGCAAAATACAATTCAGAAACGCTGAAATACACCCTGGAAGAAGTGAAAATGAATGGCACAGTTTGTTATGTGACCAAAATCTGGATGGCCGACCCCGCCCGGCAGATCAAAAAAGCCATCTCCCCCTGGCATGAAAAGCTGGCGAAGGCGGAGGATTTGGCCAAGAAAATCAAGGGCGCGGCAATTGTCATCAACGGCAGCGGCTACGTGAGCCCCAGGTATCCCGAAATTCCCGACAACTACCCCGGCACCAGCGAGGATTATTACTACACGCCCCTGGGCTCCCTGACCGTGGTGGACGGGGAGGTGTACCGCAATCTTCCCGGCGTGCCCTATTACGGCCTGACGCTGGAGGAAGACGGCCTGCATATGTACGTGGGCGCGGATAACGAGGAGGTATTGTCCCATCACCCCATCCAGACCTGGAGCTTCTACGAGGGCTGTCCCATGGCGCTGAACGGCAAAAACCTGGTGGACTACACCTGGAAATTCGCCGCCACCCGCTATATCCGCACCATCATCGCCAAGCTGCCCGAGGAAAACACCTATGTGATTCTCCTTGGCACCTCCAGCCACGGCCTGCACCTGCTGGAAGCCAATGAGTTTTTGGAGGGCGAATACCACCCCGAATGGGTCTACGACCTGGACGGCGGCCCCTCCTCCGCCTTGTTCCGCCGCTTGCAGGGCAAGAAAACCCTCAAGCTCATTTACGGTGCGGGCCAGAAAATTGTGGACGTGATGGGGTTCGTGGAATAAACCGGCAAACGCTTCTCGGCCTGTTTTCCCCTTTTCTGAATCCCTCTTTGGCAATCTTTCGTTTCCACGTTTGCCCTGTGTTATTGATCATCATGAGCGCGCCTTTTCCGACGCGCTCATTTCATTGTTCCGGTTTTATCGCAATACGGTGCGATTCCGCTGGCAATGCGGCGCTGGAACATGTATTCCTTTTCTTTTACTAAGCTCTTAAAATTTTAGAAGAAGGGTATGATTGGTCATTTTTCGGTTTCTCCGGCAGCGGGACGATTCGTTTCCTCCTGCTCTCGCAGCGCGGAAACCAAGTTTTTCAAATACTTCAAACGGTCGTCCTTATCCTGTTCTTCCATCTCCAATTGACTGAACGGCACAAGGTCTTTATGCAATCTGCCCAGCCGATTGATTTCCGGAGCAAACCGATACTGCTCGGAGCGCATATAGGCATTCCAGCGGATATGCTCCAGTCTGCTCAGGTCTTCTTTCCGGGCGTCCAGCTCATCCACCTGCTCCACCTTCCTGTTCAGGAGCCTGATCAGCGTGTTGACATGAATGACGACGGAAGAACAGGAACGGAAATAATACTCATACCGGTAGAACATCTTTATTTTCTCTATGATACTGCCTTTTATGGTATTCTCAAACGTGGTATTCAAATTTTCCAAAATGATTTTTATGCCGGCGGCTGGGTTTGTTTCCGCGGGATCATTGCGCGTGAACAGTTGGCCGACGATATCCGCAGCCTCTTTTTTCTGTTTGATGCGATTCCTGATGGACTCGATCGGATCGTCCTGTTCAGGCTGCTTCGATTTGAGGATCGCTTCCGCTTTTTTCTTTTCTTCTTCCGGCAGCTTTTTCAGGAGCTCTTCAATTTGACGGTCCGCTTTCTCCAGCTCTATTTCAACCGTGGTTTCCACCCATTGGAGATGGTATTTTTTCGCTTCTTTTTCGATTTCAGACTGCATGATGACATCGACTGAAAACACTTCTTCCATACTGCCGATGAAATGAATCCTGTAAGGTTCATGCAGGTAATCCGAAATCCCTTCGCCCGCGTTCAGCGCATGAACCTCCTCAGTCTGGTAAACAACCGTCTCGATCATCGGAACGTCGCTGTCTTTTCCGTTCATGGCGGAGAACAGGGTTCGCATTGCGATAGCGGTCCGGATGTTATCTTCGTCGGAGCCCAGGGAAATAAACACATAGCAGACGTCCGTCATTTGTCTGATTTCTTCTTCAAATGTGGAGAGCGCCACATCGACGCCGCTGTGGATGGTGATTCTGTAGGAGGCCTCGTCTCCGCTTGGATCCATCCTGTTGTGTTCTTCGCTCATCAATTCGGGGCATTGGGCAGTAAACCGTTCATTCGCATGCTCGTCCTTTTCGTAGGCGTCTATGATCATCTGGTAGCCGGGCATCTGACCGAACCAGGACAGCGCTTTCACCATTTCCGTGCCGTGCTGCCCCATGCCGATGACCAGGCAGTGAACAGGCGCCGGATTCTCTTTGGCCTGGGGCGCTTTTTCAGGCGGTATTTTGTCCGCCGCCAGGAAAACCGAATACCCGTCATTGTACAGGTGGTTGTATACCAGCGATTGAATGACGTTGATCCGGCGCACGATGATTTCACCCGCGTCTTTTTGGTTCAGGAGCATTTCGCATTCGATCCGGGTGGAGAAAACATACAGCCAGGTGTTCTTCCTTTTTTGATATTTGTCAATCAGCTGGAGCGATTGAATCTGGTTCTTCGTCTCATCCTCTTTGATGGTGAAGAAGTACAGCTTCCTCCGTTTGCCTTTCGATCCAAAGTTGATGTTATGGATTTCTTTCTTCTGGATGATCGCGTCCACCTGTTCCGCTTCTTCAAACAGGTCCGCCATGCTTTCGTCTTCTTTGTTCGTTGCTCCCGTAAACACAATCAGGGCTTGGGGGTCCTTTTCGCGGACGCTTTTTGCCAGGGCGAGGGAGCGCTCGTTCAGTTCCGAAAAAATGTAGGCGTCGCATAAAAACAGCATCCAGTACCGGAGCATGTCCAGGAAGCTTTTAAAAAACGACAGCACAAAGGCAAAGGTCAGCACGGGGGCGGCGATCAGCTCCACTGAAAGAATCCGGTACGCCGCCTGGGATTCCCAGTTCTGCGCCACGGCCAGCTGAACCACGATGTCCCGGTCCACATCCAGCGTGAACATCTGGAACGCCTGGTGCATCGAGGAAACGATGACGCGCAGTGCATAATCCGCTTTTCCCGCGAGCCCGTTCATATAGATGGGCAGCGTGAGCGCCAGGGCAGAAAAATAAACGCCCAGTATCCAGATGGAAAGCGCCTTGATAAACGATTTCTTCTTTGATTTTTTCAAATGGTGCACATACGCCAGGGCGCAGAACATGAGCGCTAAAATCACGAGCGCGGCGTAGAACTCCACCGTCCAGGTGATGGGGCTCTCGGTTTCCGGTTTCATTGCTTGCGTCAGCCCGAATAAGAATGTCAGCATGATATAAACCTCCTTCAAACGGGCGGGCCGTTTACTCCGTCATCCAAACCGAGTATTCGTTCGTCAGCTTTTGATAAAACGGCATGCTTTCAATTTGATCGACGAACTGCTCGCGGTAGGGCGTCAGCCTGCCGTTCCGCAGGATGCCGTAGACGTAGACAGAGCCCTTTTGCAATTCCTGATCCGAAGCGAATACCTCTTGGGAAAACTTGGTAA
Source organism: uncultured Eubacteriales bacterium (assembly GCA_902793245.1). GTDB lineage: Bacteria > Bacillota > Clostridia > Christensenellales > Aristaeellaceae > RUG563. The sequence goes on from CADBCX010000042.1 coordinate 12,780, forward strand.
AAAAGATCCTGGCCCGTTCTCTTGTCTTGTTGTCCTCAGCCACCAGGCAAACCCCCAGCGTATGGGCGCAGAAATGCTCAAAATCCAGGGCTTCATAGATTTGCATGGCAATTTCCGGGGCTTTCAGGGGGAATTCGCCGTTCACGGGAAGGTTCAGAAAAACGGTAACGTTCGCGCCCTTAGCGTTGATTTGGGCGTCCGGGCAGACGGATTTCAGCGCGGCGGCAAGAGGCGCTTTGTCATAAACAAAGGGATTCAGGAAATTTTCCTCTGTCAGAAGCAGGCCGGACGCATCGGCATTCAGCTGGTAGCTGTCAAGCTGCAGGGATAACGGCAGGGAAGGATGCTCCAGCATGCTCTTCATCAGGCTGTGCAACCACTGGACGTTTTCGCCAAGTGGGCGGCTGACAATCCGGTTTCTTTCCAGAACGCAGATGCCCGTGATATGGACGATGCCTTTTTCGGCCAGGTCTTCGCGCTGAACGGAGAAAAGCGGCTGATTGTCCACGGAAATATAGACAGGTATGCCGTCCTCGATGGCGGCGTTTCCGAACTTTTTCAGCAGCTCCGTCCGCGATGCGCGGTCATATTTTTTTTCGGAATAGCGCAGGATCAGCCCGGATCTGTCCGGGGCAACATCTGCCTGGATGTCCGAGAAAGGCAAAGAAGTGCGCATGAGGCCCGCTTCGATTGACAGGGAATAATTCTTGCAAAGGAAGCCAAGGATGCCGGGGCTTATCCGGCGCGCCGGCAGCATGACGGTAAACGTCAGCATGCCGTCGTTTTCGGCGGTTCCAAACGCATAGGGGACGCCGATGGCGTCCAGCCTTGCTTTCAGGAGGTTTTCTGTATCAATCTTTTCCCCTGCCGAGAAGGCGACGGGCTTCCATCGGAAGGTGACGGAACCGGCCTCGGCTTCTTCTCTGGCGCATTGGTTTTTCCCCGGGATTGCCGTATCAAGCGGATTCTGCCAGCTTGTGGAGGTATTGAGGTCGATGATAAAGCTGAAAGAATCCGGCAGCGGGTCATGCGTCAGATTGTACGCGGTCAGTTCGGAAAAGCGGCCGCCCAGGTCGTTGTTGATGATGAAGAAGGAATTCCCTTTATGGACGAGCGTATGGCAATAGAACCAATAATCGGCGTGCGCTTCGATGTCCTGCGCGAAAGCCGGCTTCTGCCAGGAGGCAATTTCGGGATGCCCGGCCATAAAATCGTCTTTCAGATCGACTTCGATATACTGGTAGGAGGGCGTGTCGATGCCATAATCGGTGGGGTCGACGCCCGCAATCGTTCCGCTCAGCAGCGTGACTTTTTCAATATCATCCCGTTTCACGCCGACGAACTGGGTGCTGTCGGAAAGATCGACCAGGTATAATTCCGCGGGCCTGCTGATATAGCAGAGCAGCGCGTTTTCAACCTTCAGGCCGGCGAAAACGGAGGCGGGAAGCAGAAGATCGATCTGGTCGTCCATGGACTTCCATTGATACGCCAGGCCTCCGGCCAATACGTCCAGCCGTTCTTTCAGGATTTTTTGCGCCGCGTTGTATTCGTGAACCGTCATATTGGCGGGGATGATCAGCGTGATATGCAGCATGCTTTCCGCGGCGGCCTGCTGTTCGGATTCCCGCGCGTTTGTTCCGAACGGATGGAAAAGGCCGGAAAAATAAGCGATGCCGGCGGCAATCAGAACCAGACTCAAAATCAGCGCGATATACAAGAGCCAATTCCTTTTTTTGGTTTCCTGGCGGCTCCCGCCGAGAACGCCTTTGATTTCGGCAATCATCTTTTCCGCCGCGGCTGTTTTGTTTTTAAACGCGGAATAACGCTGCACATTGGAAAGATAAAAATTAAAATCATCCCGAAGCGGAACGTCGTCCACCATAAAAGGCATGATGATCTTGCCCTTGTTGATGGCCGTGTCAAGCTCCTTGGGAACCCATATGGAGCTTTGCGTGTTTTTGGAGATGACCACAACCAGTATTCTGCAATGCTCGATCGCCTCCGGAATCGCTTTGGCGTAGCTGGAGCCGCCGGGGATATCCTGGGGAGCCATCCAGCAGGGTATTCCATTCGTTTCCAGCACGGACCGGAGCCAAACGGCGGTTTCGTAATCACAGGATTTGTAGCTGATAAAAGCATCGTGGCGCATATCTGTTTCCTCTTGCTTTTTCGTGGAGCAGTTTGTTTTCTATGGCGTGTTTTGACAATAAACGAAATGTACTCTGTACGCCCGCCTCTTTTTTGCGGTTGGCGTCGGTCTCTTCGCCAGCCGCCTGAACAGATACTCCTGTGCATTATACCATATGCCACCATATGTGTCCAGTACCGCCGCGGGATTGATTACGACTTACGCATAAACGACGATAGTGTGAACAATGACGATCCAAAAGCCTACCACTTGACGGAAAGGCGGGCCGCGAAGCGGCTCGGATGAAGTATTGTTCTTCTAAATTCTTAACAGGCATGGAAAACCGTTGCTTATTCTGTGACGAAATTATCCCAGAGGGGCGGCAGCATTGCCCGAACTGCTGGAAGAAGGTGATGGAAAATGAATACTGCGAAGGATGCAGCGGCGCTGGTTACGCGTCTAAAAGCGAAAGGAACGAGCAAGGCCGGGATTATCCAGGAATTATCAGCCTGCTGCAGAAACTGGCCCTACGTGTTTGGGGCTGCAGGCGAAATGTGTACACCGGAAAACCGCCGTAAGTATGCCGGATATCGTCCAGACCATGCCGCGAAAATCAAAGGCGCGTGCCCTGTTCTAAGCGGTAAGCAATCATCCTGCGAAGGGTGCAAGTGGAACGGCTGCCGCATCTTTGACTGCCGGGGATTCACCAGGTGGCTTCTGGCCATGGTGGGGCTTTGCCTCTACGGAGGTACCGTCACCGCGCAATGGGAAACGTCCAGCAACTGGGTAGCAAAGGGCGATATCAAGGATATGCCCAGGAGCCTGGTGTGCTGTATTTTCCGCGAAGGCCATACGGGGATGCACGTAGCGGATAATCTGACCAGGCATTGCAGTACCTATGTGAAGGAAGAACCGCTGCCGGGCCGCCCGAATTGGCTACGGTATGGGATTCCCGCAGGGCTGCACTCTATCGACGAGTTAAGAAAGGCAGGCGTAACCGTGGACGAGACCAAGAATATCCCGACCATAAGGAAGGGCGCTGAGGGCGATGTAGTGGAGGAACTGCAGGCTATCCTCAATGCCAAGTATGGATTTTCCCTGGAAGTCGACAGCAAGTTCGGCAAGGCCACCGAAACCGCAGTCAAAGCGTTCCAGTCCGCCCACGGCCTATACACGGACGGCGTTGTAGGAAAGCAAACCTGGATAGCGCTGGGCGTTACCCCAGGCAATACGCAGAAGGCAGAAAACCGGAAGGAAGAAACGCCGCTTGCTCCGGATTCCAGCGATGACCTTATCTCGCTGCCGCGCCTGAAGCTAAAGGAGATGCAGGCCACGCTTTCGGACTATCTGAGCATCATCAATCAAGCATTGGAGGGGAAGTACAATGGGAACGAGTGAAATCATCGGCCTGCTGGGAGTGATCATCGGCCCGATCCTGGGTGCGCTGGGCTATCTTTGGGGCCGTGTGAAAGGCTTGCACAAGGACAACATCGCCGTGCGCGAGGGCGTGCAAGCGCTGCTGCGTGCGCAGATGCTGGATGATTACAACCACTACATGGAGAAGGGCTATGCGCCGATCTACGCGCGGGAGAACTTCGAGAACTGCTATTCGCGGTATCACGAGCTGGGCGCGAACGGCGTAATGGAGGACATCCACAAGAAGTTCATGACCCTGCCGACAACCTACCAGGGCACGGGGCGAAGAGCTACCGACCCGAAATAAGAAAGGAGATCACGACCATGGAAGAAAAACAGAATCGCTTAAAATCCTGGGCGCTCTGGACGAGCATCGCCGCCCAGGTGGTATTCTGCGTGAAGCAGTTCGCCGGGCTGGACATCGGCGAGACAGTCAACGGTCTGTTGGACGTGCTGCTGCCCGTCCTGGTCGGATTCGGAATCGTCAATAATCCGACCGACAGGAGCCACTTCTAAGGCTTGCGGTGGGCACGGGAGATCGTGCCCGTGCCCACTTTCGTGCCCACTGACCGTTAAATAATCCGTGCCCACTATACGATTTGAATTTACAAAAACCCCGGAAGCCTTGTTTTTCTTGGCTTTCCGGGGTTTTCGCTTTAGTGGGATTAGTAGGGCTCGAACCTATGACCTCCACGATGTCAACGTGGCGCTCTAACCAACTGAGCTATAATCCCTCACAGGGAACGGACAGATTATAGCATAAGAACTTGAAAAAAGCAAGCATTATTTTCAAGAATTGTTCCTTTTCCGGTTTTATCCGGACAAAATGGATCATCGGCTGATCAGCGGGAGAGTATTTTGTGTTGATTTTCCTGGTGCGCCGATTGACAAAGGACAGGAAGCTGCTTTATAATATAAAAGCGAATCGTTTCGCTTGAAATGACAGAAAGAAGGAAATGCATATGCCGTTCGTGACCACGAAGGAGATGTTCAGGAAAGCCCAGGATGGCGCGTACGCCATCGGCGCGTTCAACGCCGAAAACATGGAAATGGCCCAGGCCATCGTGGCCGCGGCGGAAGCGGAAAACGCGCCGGTCATCATCCAGACCACGCCCGGAACGCTGAAATACGCCGGGCCGGAATGCTTTGCCGGACTGGTGAGCCGCCTGGCCCGTGACGCGAAGGTGCCGGTGGCGCTGCATCTGGATCACGGCAACAGCTTTGAGCTGGCAGAGAAGTGCAAGCGGGAAGGCTATACCTCCCTGATGATCGACGGCTCCCT
>CADBCX010000043.1 GCA_902793245.1 uncultured Eubacteriales bacterium
CTATTCTAAATAGCTATGGTGTGAACGATAACGGAGCAGGGGCTTATGCGGCCCCTGAACCCCGCACCAGGTCGCGGAAAGAGCCGCCATTCCGGATGCGAAGAATCCGGGAAAGCCAAGGAATAATCCCCAGGAGAGAGCGACTTTCTCCTGGGGATTTTCCTTGGTTTTCCTGAGCCAGAAGCCCATTAACTTTCGTAACCTCAGCGGTTCCTCTTGTTGGATTTTCGTCCTTAAAAACAAGGCTGTTATCAGGATAGAAAGCAAATGCGGAACCGTTTCGGCTGGTTTCAAAGCTCCTTCGCGGGCCTATCCATTTGAAAGCGGGCGTAGATATGGCGGAACTTGGTGGGGGAGCATTTGCGCTGGGCCAGGAACGCGCGGCTGAACACGGCGGGGTTGTTGTAGCCGCAGCGGAAAGCCACCTCGGTAATGGGGATGGTGGGGTCCATCAGCAGGCGGTCGGCTTCCGAAAAGCGGCGGCTGGCCAGATAGCCGCTGAAGGAGTCGTGGGCATATTGCTTGAACAGGCGCGAAAAGTAAGCGCTGGACAGGTTGAAGCGCTGGGCAGTGCCGGTGAGCGTCAGTTCTTCCGAAAAGTGCTCGTCGATGTACTGGGTCACCTGGCTGAACAGGGCGTCGTGCTCGTGGCGCTTGTCCAGGCAGAAGTTTTCCGATTCGGCCTCGTCCAGGTGCGCCAGCTGTTCCAGCAAACGAAGCACGGAGGAGTCAAACAGCGCTTCCCGCATGGGGTTGTCGCTGAAATAATCGTTCCGCATTCTGCTCAGAAGGCTGGCCGCCTTGGGAAACGTGGTGGGCGTGGCCTGGCGCGAAAGCAGGAGAGGCCCCGTAAGCAGGGAGGCAATCTCCCGGCAGGAGGGAATATGCTCCAGCCAGGACAGGTCAAACAGGTAGATCCAGCCGTTGCAGTCTGGCCCGGGCTGCAGATCGTGAACCGTTCCGCCGGGCAGCACCAGGATTTCATTGGGCGAAACGGTATAGGTCTTCTTTTCCGTATGCACAATATAATCTGAATGGACGCATTCGATGATTTCCATGCATTGATGCCAGTGGGCCGGATAGCAGGTGGCCTGGTGGGTATACCACACGCGGATGGCCGTGCCCGGCAGGAATTCCACCTCTTCCTCAAGTCCGTGCAGCAACTGTTTCGCCCGGTAGGAGCCGTCCGGCTGCGGATAAGGGCTGGCTTCGGAAAAACCGTATTTCATGGGCATTGCACCTCGAAAAAACGTTTTACTCTTCGTGGAATGATCATGATGATTATAGCATAGATTGATAAAAAAAGCAAATAGTGCAAAGAACATGGCATGAAAAGCAATGCGGGGAATGGGCGATTTTTCGTACAATCAATACAGTATACGCGAGGTTTTTGTCCTTTTTTGGAAATCGGCGTTCCGACGCTTTACGATGGGCTGGGAGGTGTTGCGTGATGGAAGTGAATCACAGGGCCGGCTGGCGGAAATGGGTGGTTCTGGCGGTCGTGATCATCCTCCTGGCGCTTTGGTTTATTCTTTCCTCCGGAACGGAGAATTACCGGGAAAAGTATGCCGGCGTTGATCTGGACAAGGTGACGGGCGCCATCGGCAGAGGCGACACATACGCCGCCTATTTGCTGCGCTGGAAGGATATCGGCAGCGCGAAAGAGGATATTCCGGTGGACGTGCAGTCGGCAGAGCCTGCGGCGGGTGTATCCGTCGACCCCGAAACCGGCGCGCTGAAAATGGAGAACGGCTCCGTGGCGCTGTGGCGGGTGAATGTGCCGGAGGACGGCCTGTACGGCATCCGGCTGGATTATTATGCTCTGCCTTCCCGCGGCGTGGATCTGGAGCGCATCCTGCGCATCAACGGCGAAATCCCCTTCCAGGGGGCCGACCAGATGGTGTTCCACCGCATGTGGGCCGACGCCGCGCCCATCCGCCAGGACAACCAGGGCAACGACATCCGCCCCACCCAGAAGGAAGTGTTCGGGTGGCAGACGGCCTATTGCCGCGACGCCCTGGGCTATGTGTCCGAGCCATATCTCTTCTATTTTCAAGCGGGTGAAAACACCTTCAGCCTGGAAGCCTCCAGCGAACCCATGCTGCTCAAGGGCCTGACCCTCAAGGCAATGGCGGAAACCCCGGACTATGCCGCATATCAGGCGGCCCATGCCGGGGAAAAGAACAGCGCGGAAAGCGGATACATCCTGACCATTCAGGGCGAAGACGCCGCGCTGCGCTCCTCTCCTTCCCTGTACCCCCGCTATGACCGTTCTTCCCCCGCCACCGACCCTTACAGCGTCAAAACCACCAAGCTGAACGTGATCGGCGGCGAACCCTGGCGCAGCGCCGGGGACTGGATCGAATGGCACTTCGAGGTGCCGCAGGACGGTTTTTACAACATCACGGTGAAAGCCAGGCAGAATTACGCCCGCGGCAGCATTTCCAGCCGCATGCTGTATCTGGACGGGGAAACGCCTTTCAAGGAAATGGAAGCGCTGCCCTTCAGCTATGGCAATAAGTGGAACCAGAAAACACTCTCCGACGAAAATGGCACGCCCTACCGGTTCTATCTGACCGCCGGGTCCCACACCATCCGCCTGGAAGCGACCCTGGGCCGCATGGGCAGCCACCTGGCTGATATGCAGGAAAGCATTTACCGGCTGAACCAGATGTACCGCAAGATCCTGGTGCTCACCGGCGCGAACCCCGACACCTACCGGGATTATAAGCTGCATTTGGTCTATCCCGAAGTGATCGACGCCATGGCGCTGGAAAGCAAGGTGCTCTTCAAACTGGTGGACGACCTGGTGGCCGTCACGGGGCAGAAGAACGACCGCATCGCTTCCGCCCAGACCCTGGCCCTCCAATTGGAAGACTTTGCCGAGGACCCCGCCCGCATCACCCAGAACTTCGGCGGGTTCAAGGACAATATCACCGCCCTGGGCACCGCCATGCAGGGCCTGAGCGAAAGCAAGCTGGACGTGGACAAGATCATCGTGTCCGCCGACGGCACGAAGCTGAAAGCGGAATCGGAGAATTTCTTCGATGGCCTGATCCACGAGCTCCGCTCCAACTTCGCCAGCTACACCATCAACTACGACGCCCTGGGCGATGTGTATAAAGACGGGGACGCCATCGACGTGTGGATCATGACGGGCCGCGACCAGAGCACCATCCTCAAAACCATGGTGGACGACACCTTCACCCCCGCCAGCGGCATCCGCGTGAACGTGAAGCTGGTAGACCCCGGCGCGCTGCTCAACGCCGTGGTGGCCGGGAACGGCCCTGACGTGGTGCTGTCCACGGACTCCTGGAACCCGGTCAACTACGCCCTGCGCCACGCTGTGGAGGATCTCAGGCAATTCGACGATTTGGACGAAGTGCTTTCCGACTTCTATCCCAGCGCTTATGCGGCTTTCAATTTTGAAAACGGCATCTACGCTCTGCCCGAAACCCAGATGTGCAACGTGCTGTTCTACCGTTCCGACGTGCTGGAACAGCTGGGCCTGGGCGTGCCGGAGACTTGGGACGAACTGATCGCCATGCTGCCCACCATCCAGGGCAACAACCTGAGCGTGGGCATCCCCTATCCCGACATCGCCGCGCCGAACCTGGCCACCTATTACGCCATGGTGTACCAGCAGGGCGGCACCATCTACAACGAGGCGGGCACCAAAGCCAACGTGGCCAACGAGGCGGGCGTGAAAGCCTTTGAAATGTACACCTCCCTGTACAACGACTACGGCCTGCCCGTGGTGTTTGACTTCCTGAGCCGCTTCCGTTCCGGCGAAATGGTGATGGGCATTTTCGACTATACCATTTTCAACACCCTGATGGTCTCTGCGCCGGAGATCCGCGGCCTGTGGGACATCGCCATCATCCCCGGCACCGAGCGCACGGACGAAAATGGAAAAACCTACATCGACCACAGCGGCCACAGCCAGGGCCAGTGCTGCATGATGGTCAGCACGAAGGATGAACGCATCAAGCGCGACGGCTGGGAGTTCATGAAGTGGTGGGTCTCCGCCGAGACCCAGGTGCGCTTCGGCCGCGAGATGGAAAGCCTGCTGGGCTCCTCCGCCCGCTACGCCACCGCCAACCGCACGGCCATCGAGCAATTGCCCTGGAGCGAGAACCAGCTGGCCGTGATCCGGGAGCAGATGCGCTGGGCTGTGGGCTTCCGGGAGGTCGCGGGCGGCTACTACACCAACCGCCACCTGACCAACGCCATCCGCAAAATCATCAACCAGCACACCGACCAGCGGGAAACCATTACCACCTACGCCCGCACGATCAACGAAGAAATCCTCAAGAAGCGCGAAGAATTCGGGCTGCCGATCAATTAAGAAGGGGGGAAGCGCACGATGAGCCAGTTTTTATCGAAATATGTCAAGTCCAGGAAGCGGAAAGCCTCCATTGCCTGGGACAAAGCCCGGCGGATGCGGGTATGCTACCTGTTTCTGCTGCCCCACGCCGTGCTGTTCCTGACCTTCTACATCCTGCCCATGTTCACCTCGATCTTCTATTCCTTCTCGTATTACAACATCCTGGAACCGGCGAAGTTCATCGGCTTTAAGAACTACACCAACCTGCTTTTGCAGGACGACGTATTTTTGATCGCCGTCAAGAACACGTTCCTCATCGCCATCATCACCGGGCCTTTGGGGTATCTGCTCTCCTTTGGGTTCGCCTGGTTCATCAATGAGCTGCCCCGATGGATCCGCACCCTGGCCGTGGTGATCTTCTACGCCCCCAGCATCGCGGGCAACGCGTACACGATTTTCTCCATTATTTTCCGCGGCGACGCCTACGGCTGGCTGAACGCCATTCTGATGAAAGCGGGCATCATCTACCAGCCCAGGCTGTGGCTGTCCGACCCCTCCACCATCATGCCCATGCTCATCATCGTGATCCTGTGGATGAGCATGGCCACCGGTTTCCTGGCTTTCGTGGCCGGCCTCCAGGGCATCGACCGCAGCCAGTACGAAGCCGGCTACGTGGACGGCATCCGCAACCGCTGGCAGGAGCTGTACTACATCACCCTGCCCAACATGAAGCCCATGCTGCTCTTCGGCGCGGTGATGGCCATCACCCAGAGCTTCAACGTGGCGGACGTGCCCATGGCCCTGGCGGGCTTCCCCAGCACGGACTACGCCGCCCACACCGTGGTGCTCCACCTGTACGACTACGGCTTCACCCGCTTTGAAATGGGCTACGCCTCCGCCATCGCCACGATCCTGTTCCTGACCATGATCCTGTGCAACAAGATGATTCAGAGCATGCTGAGGAGGGTGGGCACATGAGCGCAGTGAAACCGGCTGATCCCCGGAAAATGAAGGCCGTTACGGGCCGCAAGCGCCGCCCCAACCGCTCCATTTTGGGCGATGCGGGCGTGTGGCTGCTGCTGATCCTCGTGGCGGTGGCGATGGCGTTCCCCCTGGTGTTCGCCATTTCCAGCGCCCTCAAGCCCCTGGACGAGCTGTTCCGCTTCCCGCCCACGGTGTTTCCCCGGCATCCCACGCTGGACAATTTCAGCGACCTGATGGTGACCATGGGGCAGAGCTGGGTGCCTTTTTCCAGGTATCTCACCAATACCGTGGGCATGACCCTGATCGGCACCCTGGGCCACCTGCTCATCGCGTCCATGGCGGCCTTCGTGCTGGCGAAGTACGATTTCCCCGGCAGCAGGCTGTACTTCTCCATCGTGGTGACGGCCCTGATGTTCAACGGCTACGTCACCGCTATCCCGAACTACATCACCATGAGCCGCCTGCACATCGTCGACACGATCTGGTCGGTGATCCTGCCGGCGTTCTCCGCGCCCATGGGCCTGTTCCTGATGAAGCAGTTCATGGAGGGCATCCCCATGAGCCTGATCGAATCGGCCAAGCTGGACGGCGCGCGGGAATTCCGCATCTACTGGACCATCGTGATGCCCATCGTGAAGCCTGCGTGGCTGACGCTGATCATCCTGTCCGTGCAGGGCCTGTGGAACAACCCGGCTTCCGCCGTGATCTATTCCGAAAGCAAAAAGACCCTGGTTTACGCTTTGTCACAAATTCAGGCGGGCGGCATCGCCCGCACGGGCCAGGCCGCCGCGGTCCGCGTGGTGATCATGATCGTGCCCATCGTCACGTTCATCCTGTCCCAGAGCCAGATGCTTGAAACCATGGCCACGGCGGGCCTGAAAGATTAAGGAGGTGTGCTCCCCATGAAACGATGGCTGGCTTTCTGGGCGGCATGCCTGTGGCTGTGCCTGATGTGCGTGCCCGCCCTGGCCGCGGACGGATACAAATACAGCTACACCTACACCTATGACTACTGGGAGGATATCCGCCAGTCCCCGGACGCCTACCGGGCGCGGCTCATGATCTCCGGCGGTTCCCTGGGCATCCCCGGCGGGCTGAAAACGCCCCAGGGCCTGTTCGTGCGGGGTGAGGATATTTACATCTGCGATACCGGCAACAACCGGGTGCTGCAATTGCGGCTCAACGACGCCGGGGCCGACGTGATCCGCGTGATCGACAGCTTTACCGGCGACACCGAACCCAGGACTTTCAACAGCCCCCGGGATATTTACGTGACGGAAGAAGGCGACCTGTTCATCGCCGACTTCAGCAACAACCGCATCGTGAAGCTGGACAAGGACCTGAACTGGCAATTGAGCTTTGTGAAGCCCACCGACGCCACCTTCGACCAGTCCATGAACTTCCTGCCCAAAAAGCTGGTGGCCGATACCTCGGGCCGCGTTTACTGCCTGGCGCAGAACGTGAACAAGGGCCTGATCAAGTTTGAGGCCAACGGCGATTTCACCGGCTTTATCGGCGCGTCCAAAGTCCGCTACAAGTGGACGGACTACGTGTGGAAGCTGCTGTCCACCAAGGAGCAGCGGGAACAGCAGGAAGCCTTCGTGCCCACGGAATACGACAACGTGTGCCTGGATGAAAAAGGCTTCTTCTACGTGGTGACGAAAACCTTCAGCGAGGCCGAGCTCCGCCGGGGCGACGCCCAGCCCGTACGCCGGCTGAACGCCATCGGGAACAACATCCTGGTGGAAAACGGCAACAGCTACGTCATCGGCGATTTGCAGTGGGCCCCGGGCAACACCAACATCACCAACAGCGGGCCCAGCAAGTTCGTGGATGTGACCGTCATGCAGGACGACATCTACACCGTGCTGGACTCCACCCACAACCGCCTCTTTACCTACGACCAGCAGGGCAACCTGCTCTGGGCCTTCGGCGGCGTGGGCAACTCCGACGGGTTCTTCAACCGGCCTTCCGCCATGGAGCATATGGGGCTGGAGCTGCTGGTGCTGGACGAAGCCGGTTCCCTGACCGTCATGACCCCCACCGAGTACGGCCGCCTGGTATTCAAGGCTGTGGCCCAGTACCGGGAGGGCGATTACGAGGGCAGCGCCGCCACCTGGAAAGAGGTGCTGGCCCAGAACGCCAACTGCGATTCCGCTTATGTCGGCATGGGCCGGGCCTTCCTCCAGCAGGAAAAATTCGAGGACGCCATGCAGTACTTCAAGATGGCCCATGACACCATCAACTATTCCGAAGCCTGGCGGCTGCACCGGATGGAGCTGGTGGAAAAGAACATCGGCTGGATCTTCGCGATCGCCGTCGTGGTGCTGGTGCTGCCCCTGGCGGTGAGGCGCATCCGCTTCTTGATTTGGGAGGTGAATCAGGAGCCATGAGTACCTACGGCATCGAGCGGCCCTTCACCAGCAAAGCCTGGTGGCGGCGCTTCATCGACACGGTGAAGTATTCTTTCCACGTCCTGTTCCACCCCTTTGACGGGTTCTGGGATCTGATCCATGAAAAGCGCGGCTCCATCGCCGCGGCCAACTTCTTCGTCATTCTGCTGCTGGCGGCGCGGCTGATGCAGCTGCAGCACACCAGCTTCCTGTTCCTGTCCGTCTACTGGCCCAAGGTGAACATCTTCGAGCAGTGCATTTCCCTGCTGCTGCCCCTGGGCATCTACTGCCTGTGCAACTGGGGCCTGACCACCCTGTTCGACGGCAAGGGAACGCTGCGGGACGTGTACATGGCTACGGCTTACGCCCTGGTGCCCTATATCCTCAGCCAGCTGATCAACATTCCCCTGAGCAACTGGCTCACCCGGGACGAGGGCTCCTTCTATACGGTGCTCACCACCGTCGGCATCGTCTGGTCGTCCATGCTGCTGGTGTGCAGCATGATCCAGGTGCACGATTATTCCCTGGGGAAAACGCTGCTGTTCCTGTTCATGACCGCCATCGGCATGGTGATCGTGGTGTTCCTGCTGCTGCTGTTCCTCACGCTGGTGGGCGACGGCATCGGCTACTTCGTGTCCATGTACAAGGAAATCAATTTCCGACTGAATTAGAAGAGGAGGAAAGCGTATGCGCAAGCGCCGGAAATGGATAGGCCGGCTGATCTTCTGGCTGATTCTGCTTGTGGGAATCGGCCTGCTGGTCAAGTTCGTGTTCCTGCCTCTTTTCGATAATTCCGACGAGTTGAACGCGGAAGCCGTCATTCCCTACGGCTATGAACCCCCGGAAGGGGACATGACGCTGGAAAACGACACGCTGAAGCTGGAAATGGACCCCGAGACCACGCGCTTCTCCGTCACCGACAAGCGCACAGGCGTCGTCTGGTATTCCTCCCCGCCGGAGGCCGACGCCGACGCGCTGGCCCTGCCGGTGGAAAAGCACAGGCTGAAATCCGCCCTGACGCTGACCTACAGCATGTCCACCGGGATGCAGACCATGCTGACCAGCGACGAATACAGCGTGGAAAACAAGGTGTATGAGGTGGTGCGCGAGGAGAACGCCATCCGCGTGAACTACTCCCTGGGCCGCATCAGCCGCACCTATATCATCCCCCCGGCCATCACGGAAGAGCGGATGAACCTCTTCACCGCCAACATGACCAAGAAGCAGAGCCGCGAGGTGCTGGACTACTACGAGAAAAAGAGCCTGGCCAAGCTGAAATCCAAGGACAACCCCGAAGAACTGCTGGCCAAGTACCCCGACCTGGCGGAAAACACCGTCTATATCCTGCGCGACAACATCCGCGATAACCTGCGGATCAAGATGGAGGGCTACTTCGCCGACGCGGGCTACACCCACGAGGAATACGAGTACGACCTGTCCCGCTGCAACCTGGACACGGGCTCCAAAGCGGCGGTATTCAACGTGTCCCTGGTCTATTCCCTGGACGGCGGCGACCTGGTGGTCACGGTGCCCATTGAGGATGTGAAATATACCGCCGGGTATCCCATCGTGTCCCTGTCCCTGCTGCCGGGCTTCGGCGCGGGCGGGCTGGAGGATGAAGGCTATCTGCTGGTGCCCGACGGCATGGGCGCGATGATCCGCTTTAACAACGGCAAGACCGACCAGAACTCCTATTACAGCAACCTGTACGGCTGGGACTGGGCGTCCCTGCGCACCCAGGTGACCAGCGAAACCAACAGCGCTTATCCCGCGTTCGGCATCGCCCGCAACGGCGCTTCCTTCCTCTGCGTGCTGGAAGACGGCGCGCCCTGGGCCGGCGTATCGGCGGATATTTCCGGGCGCTACACTTCCTATAATACGGCGTTCGCCAGCTACACCCTCATTCATGGCGACCCCTACGACGTTTCCGACCGTTCCAACAACGCCAACTACCTGTTCGAGCAGGAGCTGCCCCAGGGGAACCTGGTGCAGCGCTACCGCTTCCTGAACACGGATACCGTGGCGGGCATGGCGGAAAGCTTCCGCGAATGCCTGACGGCGAAGATGCCGGAGCAGCCCACGGCGGTGCGGGAAACCGCGCCGGTCAGCGTGGAGCTGCTGGGCGCCATCGACAAAGTACAGCAGCGCTTCGGCATTCCCACCACGCTGCCCGTCACCATGACCACCTATCAGGAAGCCGCCGGGCTGGTGAACCAGCTGCTTTCCGACGGGCTCCGGGACTTCTCCGTGCGCTATACCGGCTGGATGAACGGCGGCGTGAACCAGAAGATCCTGAACAAAGTCAAGCTCCTGCGGGAGATGGGTTCGGAAGCCGACGTGAAGGCGCTGGCGGAGCTGGCAAAGAAAAACGGCCTGCCCCTGTACCTGGACGGCCTCACCTCCTTCGCCCGCCACAGCGGCTTGCTGGACGGCTTCCTGGCCGTGCGGGACGCCGCAAGGCTCACCACCCAGGAAACTGTGGAGCTGCATGAGTACTCCACCATCTGGTACGGCCCGGAGCAGGACGAAGCCTATTACCTGCTCAAGCCGGAGCTGATGCAAAAGCATGCGGCCGTGCTGAGCGACGCCGTTGAGAAGTACGGCGCGGCGGGCGTTTCCTTCCGGGACGTGGGCAGCCTGCTGTCCTCCGACTATAACCGCAAGGATCTGGTCACCCGCGTGCAAAGCCTGGCCCTGCAGCAGCGGATCATGGCCGACGCCGCCGCCCAGGGGCAGCTGGTGATGACCCGCAAGGGCTACGACTTCACATTGGGCCTTGCCGATCTGATCATCGATATGGACTTTGACGGCGGCAACTACGGCATCGTGGATGTTTACGTGCCCTTCTATCCCATGGCGATGCATGGCCTGGCGAATTTCACCGGCGTATCGCTGAACCTGGCGGATGACTGGGAAACCCTGCTGCTGCAATCGGCGGAAGCGGGCGCGGGCCTGAACTTCACCCTCACCGCCGAAAGCACCCAGCGGCTGCAAAGCACGGTGTACTCCTCCTACTACGGCGCGGACAACAGCCTGATTTATGACCGGATGAAAGCCATCTGGCAGCGTTACATCAGCGACATGGCCGGGCTGAACCGGCTTCGCATCGTGAACTGCGAACGGGACGGCCACCTGGCCGTGACCGAATATGAGGACGGCACGAAGGTCTATATCAACTACGGTTATCAGGAGATCACGCGGGACGGCGCTGCGGTTCCCGCCCGGGATTACCTGGTTGTGCGGAAGGAGGGAGCGAAATGAGCGTTGCGAAGCGGCAAATCCGCGCCCGGAGGCAGCTGACCATGCGTACCCGGCGCGAAATCTACGGCTACCTGTTCATCGCCCCCTTCGTCATTGGCTTCCTTGTGTTCCTCATCCAGCCGCTGATCGACTCTTTGTGGATGAGCCTGTGCGACGTGCAGATCGACGCCCAGGGCATTCATCCCCAGTTCTGGGGCTTCACCAACTACAACAAAGCCTTCAACGTCGACCCGGACTTCCGCCGCATGATGACGGAGGAAGTGGGCCGCATGGTCACCCACACCCTCGCCATCCTGGTGGTGTCGCTGGTCATCGCCATCATCCTGAACCAGGAATTCAAGGGCCGCGCCTTTGTCCGCGCCGTGTTCTTCCTGCCGGTGATTCTGTCCTCCGGCGTGCTGGTGGGCCTGGAAAACAACAACTCCCTCATGTCCTCCATCCAGAACATGGTACAGGCCAACGCTTCCGTCCGCCTGTCGGATTCCATGGTGCGCATCATCCGCCTGTCCGGGATCGGCACGGACGTGCTGGACATCGTGGAACAGCTGATCGGCGAAGTGCAGTCCATCGTCATGTCCTCCGGCATCCAGATCATCGTATTCCTCACCGGATTGCAGGGCATTCCCCGCAGCCTGTACGAGGCCGCCGACGTGGAGGGCTGCACTAAGTGGGAATCCTTCTGGAAGATCACCTTCCCCATGATCAGCCCCCTGCTCATCGTGAACATCATTTACACCATCATCGACTTCTTCATGAAGACGGACAACCGGGTGATGGACAAGATCAGCACCACCATGGTGGTCAAGATGGATTACGGCTTCGCCTCCGCCATGGCCTGGGTGTATTTCCTGGTTGTGATCGTGATGATCGCCGTCAGCTCCCTGATCGTTTCCAGAGGGGTGGTGAGATCGTATGACTAAGCAGCCTCCCATGAAGCGCAAGTCCTTCCGGGAACGCAACCGCCAGTCCGGGGGCTATCTGCTCAAGAGCGAAAGCCGGAAAATCGGCTACAAGGTCGTCCGGTTCTTCCTGCTGTTCGCCATCTGCTTCCTGATTCTGCATCCGCTGCTGGACAAGTTTTCCGTCAGCGTGATGGAAGAACGCGACCTCTACGACTCCTCCATCACCATCTTCCCCCGGCATCTGACCTGGGAAAACTACGAAATCACCAGCAAACAGATTTACTACGGCCAGGCGCTGCTCAACACCACCTGGATCTGCGTGCTGGTGTCGGTCTTGCAGGTGGCGGCCTGCACGCTGGTGGGTTACGGCTTCGCCCGGTTCGAGTTCCGGCTCAAAAAGCTGTGGTTCGCCGCGGTGATCCTGATCATTATCGTGCCGCCGCAGACCATTTCCACCTCCCTGTACCTGCATTTCCGCTACTTTGACCTGTTCGGGCTGATCCCGCTGCTCAACCATGGGGAGACGATCAACCTGCGCGGCTCGTCGCTGCCCTACTACCTGATGAGCATGACCTGCATGGGCCTCAAAAACGGCCTGTACATCTTCATGCTGCGCCAGTTCTTCTCCGGCGTGCCGCAATCTCTGGAGGAAGCGGCGTATGTGGACGGGTGCAGCGTGTTCCGCACCTTCTGGCAGGTGCTGCTGCCCGAGGCCATTCCCGTGATCGTCAGCTGCCTGCTGTTCTCCTTCGTCTGGCAGTGGACGGACACCTTCTACTCCCGCCTGTTCCTGGGCGGCAACACGCTGCTTTCCATGCAGGTGTCCGGCATCGCGGACCGCATCGGCAATTACTTCGCCACACAGCTGAAAGTCGCCACCACCCTGGGCCGCAGGCAGCAGTTCGTGTCCACCGCCACCCTCATGACCATCGCCCCGCTGCTGGTCATCTACCTCTTCGCCCAGCGCAGCTTCGTGGAGAGCATTTCCACCAGCGGGATGAAGATGTAACTTCCCCCTCGTTCCCAAGGCCCCGGAGGGCCTGAAAATAAAAAAAGGAGGTTCTTCGTTATGAAGAAACTGGTTGCCCTGCTTCTGGCCGCCATCATGGTGATGTGCTGGCTCCCCGCTCTGGCTGACGAGCCCGAGAATCCCTATGCCGACGACGGCGTGGAAATCCTCCGCGACAAAGACGGCAACGTGATCGACCTGGGCGGCATGGAAATCATCATCTGCGAACACTGGTCCCACGACTGGCACGATGATGAACCCGAAACCGCTTCCGCCGAAGCCACCAAGGAATACCGCGAATGGCTGGAGAAGACCTACAACTTCACCATCCGTACCCGCGCCGATACCACCTGGGGCTCCTGCCCGGACGATTTCAACAACTTTGCCACCACCGGCGGCGATGAAAACTACGTGTGGGCCATGCGCTACGACACCATCGGCGCGCCCCTCCGCTCCGGCCTGTTCTATGACCTGAGCACCCTGGACTGCCTGGACTTCTCCCAGGCCAAGTGGAACATCAACATCATGAACCTGACCACCAAGGACGGCGACGTCTATGGCATGCGCCCCGACAAGGCCGAACCCCGCAAGGGCGTGTTCTTCAACAAGCGCCTGCTCACCGAAGCCGGCATCGATCCCGACTCCCTGTACGACATGCAGGCAGACGGCACCTGGACCTGGGACGCCTTTGAAGACCTGTGCAAGAAGCTGACCCGCGACACCGACAACGACGGCGTCATCGACCGCTATGCCATGATGAGCTTCTCCGCCCACATCCTGCCCGCCGCCATCAACAGCAACGGCGCTGACTTCTTCGCCATCGACGAAAACGGCAAGTACGTTGTCACCGCGCAGAGCGACGCCTTCATGGAAGCCGCCAACTGGGCCGTGGACATGATCAAGAAGTACGAAATGCCCGCTCCCGAAGGCGCTGAATGGAACTACTTCGAGACCGCTTTCAAAAACGGCGAAGTGGCCATGCAGGTGCATGAAGACTACTTCAAGGGCTCCCTGGCCGAAATGGAAGACGACTTCGGCTTCGTGATGTTCCCCAAGGGCCCCCGTGCGACCACCTATGTGCACGCTCCCACCGACAACGTGTACGTGATCCCCGCCTGCTACGACGCGGACCGCGCCTGGAAGATCGCCTTCGCTTACAACCTGTTCACCAACCCCACCCCCGGCTATGAAGACGACGATTCCTGGAAGTCCGGCTACTATGCCGCTTACCGCGACGACCGCGCTGTGGACGAGACCATCGCCATGATGCGTGAAGACGCGCATCAGGTGCCCGCCCTGACCTCTCTGGTGCCCGGCTTCGACGGCGGCCCGCAGTTCATCTGGCCCGTGTACGGCCTGGCTGCTACCCCCGCGGAGCAGGTGGAATCCATGATGGGCACCTGGCAGGCCTATGTGGATGACCTGAACGGCAACTGAGACAAGTAACAACCCATAAGGTTTGACCCCATACCGGGGCGGGACGCGGGGCGACCCGCGTTCCGCTCCGGTTTTTTATGCAAGGGAGTGAAGAAAATGCGTATCAAAAGCATGTTCGCGCTGCTGCTGGGGCTGGCGCTGCTGCTGGGCGGCATGACCGCCGCCGCGGAGGAAAAAAACATGACGGCTTATGAAGCGTATCTGGCGGGCGAAGAAGCGCCTGGCCTGGCCGGGCGGTATGAAGGCATCTTTTCCATCGGCGTTGCCGCGTCGCCGGACATGCTGCGCGATGAGAAGGCGGCGGCGCTGGTGGCCGCGCACTTCAACTCCCTGACCTGCGAAAACCAGATGAAGGCCGACTTCGTGATGGATAAGGCGGCCACCAAGCGGAGCAAGGACAATACCCGCGTGAAGCTGTATTTCGGCCAGGCCGCGCCGGTGCTGAAATTCGCCCAGGAGCACGGGATGCGGGTGCGGGCGCATACGCTGGTGTGGCACGCCCAGACGCCCCGCTGGTTCTTTGCCGAAAACTGGTCGGATCGCAAGGACGCCCCGCTGGTGGACCGGGACACCATGATCCAGCGTATGGAGAATTACATCCATGACGAGATGGACTACATCAACACCAAGTATCCCGGCCTGGTGTACGCCTGGGACGTGGTGAACGAAGCCATCGAGCCGGGCAACGGCCACCCCGACGGCCTGCGCACGGAAAACAACCTGTGGTATGAAACCATCGGCGACGACTGGGTGGAGCTGGCGTTTACCTTCGCCCGGAAATACGCCGCCGAGGGGCAAAAGCTGTTTTATAACGATTACGGATGCTACAGCTCCATGAAGGTCGCCCCGCTGCGGAGCCTGCTCAAAAAGCTCCGGGACTTAGGCGTGCTGGACGGCCTGGGGATGCAGAGCCACATCGGCATCGACTCGCCCACACTGATGGAGTATGAAAACGCGCTGAGCATGTACGCCCGCCTGGGCATCACCATCCACGTGACCGAGCTGGACGTGGGCACCGGGGACAACACCGCCCTGGGCCAGATGCGCCTGGCCAACCGCTACCGGGGCCTGTTCGCCCTGCTGGAGCGGCTCAAGACCAAGGCGGGATACGACATCGAGAGCGTTACTATCTGGGGCCTGACGGACAATTATTCCTGGCTGAACAGCGCCGCGGAAAAGAAATATCCGCTGCTGTTCGATCAGGATTACCGCTGCAAGCCCGCCTTCTTCGGCGCATTGCAGGACAGCTCCATCCCCATGACGTCCGGGGAAGCCAAGCTCCAGGAGGCTGTCGAAAAGCTGGGCCTGGACAAAATCATCACGCAGGAGGAAGAATCCGTGAACGTACTGAAAACCCTGAACCAGCATAACCCGGTGATGGTGCAGCGCTTCGGCGCCGACCCCTGGGCCATGGTGTACAACGGCCGGGTGTACATTTACATGACCGGCGACGAGCCCATGATGGGCATGGACGGCAAACCCCGCACCAACGATTACAGCAACATCACCACCCTGCGCGTGGTCTCCTCCGACGACCTGGTGAACTGGCAGGATCACGGCTCGGTCTGCGCCGCGGGCAAGAACGGCGCGGCGAAATGGGCGGGCAATTCCTGGGCTCCCTGCGCGGCTTGGAAGAACATCGACGGGCAGGACAAGTTCTTCCTGTACTTCGCCAACAGCGGCGGCGGCATCGGCGTGCTGACGGCGGACAGTCCCACCGGCCCCTTCACCGATCCCCTGGGCCATGCCCTGGTGAGCAGGAATACCCCCACCTGCAATGAAGTCACCTGGCTGTTTGACCCCGCCGTGCTGGTGGACGAGGACGGCAGCGCCTACCTGTACTTCGGCGGCGGCATCCCGGGCAACAAGGCATCCGACCCCGGTACCGCCCGCGTGGCGAAGCTGGGCGCGGACATGATTTCCCTGGACGGCGACCCGGTCCGCATTTCCCCGCCCTGGCTGTTCGAGGATTCCGGCATCAACAAGATCGGCAGCACCTACGTTTATTCCTACTGCTCCAACTTCAACGTGCCCGGCACAGGCAGCGAGCAGGGCTTCATGAGCGGCGAGATCGTGTACATGACCTCCGAAAACCCCATGGGCCCCTTCACCTTCACTGGCCGCGTGCTGCAAAATCCCGCTGTATATTTCGGCGTGGGCGGCAACAACCACCACTGCATGTTTGAATTCCAGGGAAAGTATTACATCACCTACCACGCCGCTACCGTGGACAAGGCCCTGGGCTGGAACTCGGGCTACCGCAGCACCTTTGTGGATGAACTGGCCTTGAACGAAGCGGGCCTGCCCGCCCTGTCTAAAGGCACCTATGAAGGGGTTCCCCAGCTGAAAGCCTTTGACCCCTTCCAGGCGGTTCCCGCTTCCACGCTGGCCTCCCTGGCGGGCGCGGAAACGGCGCTGATTCACGCCGAGGACAAGCAGGCGGGCACCGGCGATATGCTGGTAAAATCCACTGCCGCGGGCGGCTGGATGGCTGTCGCGGGCGCGGACTTCGGCGCGGACGGCGCGGGCGGCGTGAAATTGGATTACACCGCGGGCGAGGGCGCGAAGCTGGAGATCCTGCTGGACGATCTAAACGCCGAACCCATCGCGGTGATCGACCTGCCCGCGGCGGCGGAAGCACGGAGCGAGCTGTTCAGCCTGCCGCAGGCCATCACAGGGCAGCATGACCTGTACTTCCGCTTCTCGCAAGCCGACATCGCCCTGCTGCAATGGCAGTTCTTTTCCCCCCTCGAGAGTAAGTAGGGGGCCAAGCCTGCTCACCGCCAGCGACTTTCCCGACGCGGACGTGATCCGGGTGGGGGAGACCTACTACCTGGCCAGCACCACCATGCACTTCTGCCCCGGCTGCGCCATTTTGCGCTCCTACGACCTGATTCACTGGGAGTGGTGCGGGCATCTGTATGACGCCCTGGACGATACCGATGCCCGCGCTCTGCGCAACGGTCAGAACTGCTACGGCAAGGGCATGTGGGCTCCCTCCCTGCGCTGGCATGACGGCGAATTTTATATCAGCTTCGCGGTGGTGGACAAGGGCGAAACCCGCATTTACCACTCGAAGGATATAGAAAACGGCCCCTGGGCGCTGATCACGCTCAAGGGCCTCTACCATGACCCCTCCCTGTTCTTTGACGACGATGGGAAAGCGTATATTATCTACGGTAACAGTACCATCCATTTAACAGAACTGAACAAGGAACTGACTGGTCCGCAGCCCGGCGGGCTGAACCGGGTGATCGCCCAAAGCGGTCCAATCGACCGCTGGCGGCGGGTGGAGAGCTGCTTTGCCTCCGACAGCCTGACGGGAGACTTCACCGGCGGCATCGTGTTCAACGACGACCTGGGCTTCCATGGCCAGGGCGTGGCCCAGGGCGGCATTGTGGACACCCCGGACGGGCGCTGGTACGCCGTTTTCTTCCAGGATCATGGCGCGGTGGGCCGCATCCCCGTGCTGCTGCCCATGGCCTGGGAGAAGGGCATGCCGGTCATCGGCCGCGACGGGAAAGCGCCGAAGGAAGCGGTGAACCTGACCACCCGGCCCGGCTATGAATATTCGCCGCTGGCCGCTTCCGACTCTTTTGAATCCGCTTCCCTGAATCCCATGTGGGAGTGGAACCACCTGCCGGATGACGCGCTGTGGCAGACCGGAAACGGTTCCCTCACCCTGACCACAGGCCGCATCGACAAAGAACTGACTGACGCGCGCAATACCCTGACCGTCCGCTGCACCCATCCCGTCACGGAAGTGACCGTTCACGTAGATGGAAGCGGGCTGAATCCCGGCGACCGGGCGGGCCTCTGCGCCCTGCAATATGCCTGGAGCGCCCTCGCCCTGCGCCTCGCGGAAGACGGCTTCCATCTGTCGCTGCTCAAAAAATCAGAGAACGGGGAAGCCGTCGCCGCGGACATTCCCGCTTCCGAAAGCGCTGACCTGAAAGCCGTGTTTGATTTCACCGACATGCGGGACACAGTGTCCTATTTCTACCTTGACAGCGGCGCATGGCGTCCCCTGGGCGAACCCCAGCGGGTGAACTTCGATCTCAAGCACTTCGCGGGCGTCCGCGCCGGATTGTTCTGCTATGCCGCGGAGAATCCCGGCGGGGCGGCGGAGGGTATGTCCGCATCGTGCGCATGCAGGCCCGGGGCGGGCAGAACCTGCGCAGCAAAAAGCGCCACCCCACCATCGAGGACAACGTT
>CADBCX010000044.1 GCA_902793245.1 uncultured Eubacteriales bacterium
TATTGCCGTCAGCTTTCTTTCCACATCATGCAGCAATTCATCATCCGTGATGTTCAGCTTGTTTTTCAGCACATCCCCGCCTGGATAACAATACAGTTCATCGCCCGGCATATCGTATCCTTCCCATCCTCGCCGTTCATTGCAGCGCTTTTTTTCCTTTGTTCGCAGATTGATTATCCTGCCGCTTTCTCCATCGTGGAAGCGACGATCCGTTGACGCAATCCGTCTCCTGTCACTTTCCCCGAATGGAGATCACGGAGCATTTCTTTGTCTTTTTCTGTAAGCGGCATTCCTTCCATTGCCATGGTAGCGGAAACTTCACTGACGATTTCTTCCGCGTTAAACATATCCGGCATCAAAAAAATTGAAAACTCCTCGCTGCTCATTCCGGCAATCTGCGCGCATATTTCAAGCGGAACATTTTTCTCCCTATATAGTGCCAGCGCGATCATCTGATTTGCAAAAGCCTGCGCTTCTTCCTGATTCATGCGGATCGTGGTCAGTACGGGATCGGGAATATGAATTGATAAGCTGCACATCGGTTTTCCTCCTTACGACATTGGTACATTTATTATATCCCGATAAAAAGCGAATATCAAGTCTTCCTTTAATCATCTCTGGAAAAGCCTTTCAACTCCTCCCCGGCTCTTTTTTGCTTTTTGGTTCATAAAAAACCATTGCCGACAAGGGAGTTTTGCAGTATAATAACTTAAAAAAATGGACATTGAAAGTAGAAAATCGCTATGGACATTACCCGCCCCGGCATGATTAACTATAAATCAAGGGTATCCGAGCAGCTGCGAATCAAGCTGAAAGGATGGATACGAGATGAAAAGCAACGGGCGCACTTTCCTGTCAAAAGCTTGGGGCGTGAAACTGTGATCACTGAGACCGAAATGCATTCCAAACAATCCCGTGAAACGATCCTGGCCCTGGTTCTTGCGGCGGGAAGCTCGCGGCGAATGGGCGATTTCAAGCCCTTGCTGCCGTTTCGGGGCAGGACGCTGATTGAAAACAGCGTTGAAAGCGTATTGTCCGGCGGAGCGGAATCGGCCGTCGTGGTGACGGGATACCGCGCCGCTGACGTGGAGCAAACGATTTTTCGTGCTTTTGAAGGAAGGGTTCAGTTTGTTCGGAATGAAGCGTATGCCAAAACGGATATGAAGCGTTCTATTCAACTCGGAGTCTCAGCCATGCCAAAGTGCGGCGCCTTTTTCCTTTTGCCGGGAGATATGCCTTTGATTTCACAGGACACCTTCAGGCGGCTGCTGCTGGAACGCGCCCGCTATCCTGCTCCGGTGATCTTTCCGACGCTGGAAGGGCGGCGCAGGCATCCGCCGCTGATCGACGCGCGGGTGATCCCGTCCATCCTGGCTTTTGACAGGGAGGGCGGGCTTCGGGAACTGTGGAAACAATATGAAAGCGAGATCATCTCCGTTCCTGTGGATGACGTTGGCGTTTGCATCGATGTTGACACCCCGGACGATTATGAAAAGGTTCTGCGAATGGATGATTCAAACGGGAGGAACGATCTGAATGGACAAGATCAGCCATAGCGTGATGAAGAAGGATCACGCTCCCAAGGTATCGGGACGCAGCGTGTACGTTTCCGATTATCCGCCGGAGGGCGTACTGTGCGGAAAAATGCTGCGTTCAACGGTGGCGCGCGCCAGGATATTGGACGTTGACGCACCCCCGCTTCCCGATGGGTACTTTTATGTGGACGCCAGGGATGTTCCGGAAGAAAACGCCGTCGAAATCGTTCTGTATGATACGCCTGTCTTTTGTCGGGAAACTGTGGAATATATCGGCGAGCCGATCGCCATGCTGTGCGGCCCGGACGAAAAGACGGTGGAACGGCTGCGGGATGAATGCCGGGTGCGGTATGAACAGCTGGAGCCCGTTCTTGACCCGAATCGCGCCCAAGAGACTTTTTTTGAATACAAATTCGGCCATGGCGACGTGGAGAAGGCATTCGCTGAAGCGGACAAAATATTTGATGAAACGTTTGAGACCGGATACCATGAACACGCCTATCTGGAAACCCAGGGCATGATGGCGGAACCGGAGGAAAACGGACGCATGTTCGTGCATGGCTCAGCGCAGAACGCTTATTATATCCATGACGCGGTCAAGCGGGTATTGGGCTGTGGAGACGGCGGCGTACACGCCCTGCAGGATGTGACGGGCGGAGGCTTCGGCGGAAAGGAAGAGTATCCGTCTATCTTAGGCTGCCAGGTGGCGGTTGCGGCGCATAAGTGCGGGAAGCCGGTTCGATGTGTATTGGACCGGCGGGAGGATATGCAGTGCACCTCCAAGCGGCATCCCTCCGTCTGCTGTTACCGCGCCGCGGTCAAGGACGGCAGGGTAACGGCGCTTGATGTGGACGTGCTCTTCAACGCAGGGGCATATTCCACCCTCTCCGGCCTTGTGCTCCAGCGCGCTGTGTTCATGGCGGAGGGCGTATACAGCATTCCCCATATCCGCGTTCACGGGCGCGCCGTGAAAACCAATACCGCGCCCTGCGGCGCGTACCGAGGGTTCGGCGCTCCCCAGGTCTTTTTTGCCGTGGAGACGCTGATGAACCATATCGCCCGTGACCTGGGCGTTGATCCCCTGGTTTTTAAGGCGGCGCATCTCGCCCGGCAGGGCGATCTGACCGCCACCTGCGGCCGGTATCATTTTCCCATCCCCCTACCCGCCATGATCGAAAAAATCGACCGGGCCTGTGGCTATCGGAAAAAGGCCGTTTCTTACGGCCAGCCCCAGTCCGGACGGTATCGGCGCGGCATCGGGCTTTCGCTCTGCTCCCATGGCGGCGGCCTGAACGGCGCGACCGAAAACGAGCTGACTAAATCCGTCGTCCGGCTGCATAAGAACGCGGATGGCACGGTGGAGGTATTGGCGGCAAACGGCGAAATCGGCCAGGGCCTGCGCACCACCTTTCCGAAGATCGTCGCGGAAACGCTGGGGCTTCCGCTGGACAAGGTGTTTTACGATCACCCCGACACCGCCCGGGTGCCCAATTCCGGCCCCACCGCCGGTTCGCGTTCCATCCTGATCGCGGGCGAGCTCCTCCGCAGGGCCGCCGTCAAGCTGCGGGAGCAATGGGCGGACGGACAGGAACAGGAGGTGGAGGAACATTATCACGATCCCGATTTTTTGATCCCATTTGACATGGAAAGGATGGAGGGCGATGCCTATCCCGCCTATTCCTGGTCAGTCAGTGTGATCGAACTGGAGGTCGATACCTTGACAGGAATTTCCAAAGTGCTGGGCGCTTATGGAATCTTCGACGTAGGCACGCCCATCGACCGCAATATCGTAATGGGGCAGATGGAGGGCGGCTTCCTTCAGGGTATCGGGTTCGCCTCCATGGAAAAAATGGCTTATGACCGGAACGGCTTTATCCGTAACAACAACTTCGCCGATTATTTGATTCCCACCGCGAAAGACGTTCCAAACCTGAAAACCATGCTGCATGTGGAGTCCTATCCCTTCGGCCCCTATGGCGCGAAAGGAGCGGGAGAGCTGCCTCTGGTTGGCGCACCCGCCGCGTATCTGGCCGCCATGGAGCAGGCGCTGGGGGGAAAGCCGCTCCATCACGTGCCGTTTACCGCGGAAGACACCATCCTGGCCCTGGCGAAGGAGGAACGATGAGATGGCGGACATTCGTTTTGTCCTCAACGGAAAAGAAACGGAATACCATGGCAGCGCCACGGAACGGCTGCTGGACGTTTTACGGAATCAATACCGCTGCACCAGCATCAAGTGCGGCTGCAGGGAAGGCGAATGCGGCGCCTGCGCCGTCCTGATCGACGGTATCCTTCATAATTCCTGCTGTGTAGCCGCAGGCGCGGTGGACGGCTCCAGCGTCGTCACGCTGGAAGGATACCGGGAAACGGCGCGCTTTGCCGCGCTTGAAAAGGCGTTCGCCGCGGTGTCCGCCGTCCAGTGCGGCTTCTGCACGCCCGGCATGATTTTGGCGGCGGAAGCCCTGCTGTCGAAGAACCCGCACCCCAGCGAAGACGAGATCCGGGAAGGGCTTTCCGGGAATTTTTGCCGCTGCACGGGCTATAACGCCATCGTGAACGCCGTGAGCGGCGCGGCGAAGGAGGGAAATGGGTTATGGTGAATGGTTACACCGCCTCCTCTCTGAAAGAGGCCCTGACGATTCTCGCAGAAACAAATGCGGTTCCTTACGCCGGGGGAACCGATCTCATGCTGGAAAACCGTCCTGGCGTAAAATACCTTTTCCTGAAGAAAATTCCAGAATTGCGAAGCATCACGGCGGACGAGCGATATATCCGCATCGGCGCTGCGGTCACGTTTACCGAAGCGCTTGCCAGCCCGCTGGTGCCGCCGCTGATGAAGGAAGCGGTTTCCCATATCGCCGCTCCCGCCATTCGCAACGCGGGAACCTTCGGCGGGAATATTGGCAATGGCTCCGACAAGGCGGATACTGTGGTGGTGGAATTCGCAGCGGACGCAAAGGCGCGGATCGTCTCAAAGGAAAAGGAGCGCATTGCTGATATTGACAAGGTATTCCTTAGCCGCAAACATCTTGGCCTGTCCGACGGCGAGCTGATCGCGGAGATCCTGCTGCCCAGGAAGGGCCTGGAGCGCTATGCGTATACAAAGGTAGGCGGCAGGCAGTCGCAGGCCGTTTCCTTCGTATCCTTCGCGGGCGTGTTCGGCCTGGAAAATGGCAGGATCACCAACGCGGCGGCGGCGTTCGGCGCGGCGGGAGACGCCGTTCAGCGGTATCGGGACATCGAAAAAAGCCTCATCGGGAAAACGCCCGATGAGGCAAAAAAAGTGAAAGCCGATTATCTGCGGGCTTATGAGGAACGCATCCTTGTCAATCAGAGCCGCGTCGGCCCCGAATACCAAAGAATCGTCTGCCTGAACCTGCTGAACGATTTTTTGTCCAGGTTCGGCGTTTGAATGGTCAGGTGATTTCGATGAGCACACTTACTTCTCCGCCGCAGGCCATTTCGTCCGCGTCAGGCGTTTCCGCGTCCAGCTTCACGCGAAGCAGGCGAACGGAGGGATCGCCCGCCTCAAGCTGGCGGCGCGCCGTCTGAATCACTTTGCTTTCCAAAATACCGCCGCCAATGGTGCCCACAATCTGTCCGTCCGGCCAGATCAGCATCCTGGCGCCTGCGTCCCGGGGCGCGCTGTCCCTGCGTTCCACCACGGTGGCCAGCGCCCGGGGCGTTTCCGCCGTCTGCGGATCCGTCAGCGACCGGAGCAGTTCGGGAGGCCAGGAAGCGTTCCGGCGTTCCCTGTTTTTCACCTGAATGATTTCCGCCATGATGGAAACGGCGATTTCCTCCGGTGTTTCCGAGCCGATATCCAGACCGATGGGCGAGTGAACCGATTGGATCACCTGGGGATCACAGCCCGCTTCGCTGATCAGATACTCCTTGACCAGCGCGACCCGCCGCCTGGAACCGATCATGCCGATATAGGCGTGGGGCTTGCGGCTGATGGCGTTCAGGCACTGGGTGTCAAAGCGATGGGCGTGGGTGACGATCACAAAAAAGGTGTCCGAATCCCCCGGAATCTGTTGAAGACCCTCCTCGTATGGCGCGCAAATGACGCGGTGAACGCCTGCGAGCCGGGCCTTTTCAGCAAATTCAGGCCGTTCCTCCACCACGGTCACATGAAGGCCGAGCATCAGGCTGATTTTCACAACCGCCTGGGAAACATGCCCGCCGCCGCAGATGACCATCTTCTTTTCGTTTCCCAGCAGTTCGCAAAGCACCCGATTTCCGTCCAATTCCAGTACGCCGCCGTGGGTCATATCCCTGATTTCCTGAAGGTGTCTTGCAAAGAAACCGCTTCTGCGCAGTTCGCCCATCAGGTTTCCGGATGAGAGAAGACATTTTTCTCCCGCGTTTTTGCCGTCAAACACAGTCAGCAGCATGTTGAAAGCATTTGGATCTGCTGCCGCGATCAGCTGGTAAAATGATCGGATTTGCGCATGTGGGATGTTGACACACACGGGTATTCCTCCTCGAATGTCGTTATCAAAAAAATTATACCAGAAAAACGGGGACGTGGCAACATCAAGTGCGCCAGCTGCTCCATCAGAGGACAGCCCCATGGAAACCGCGTCAGCGCCCAAAGTGATAATATGCCATATAGCCAGCCTATCTGCAAGCATTTCATATGATCTTGCGGCAATTTGAGCCCTTTTCTTAAACCAATCGATCATTCGATATTGAGTTTTATTGTATCGCGCATCGAACATCGAAGCGCGTTTCTTCAATCTATAATTATGGTAAAAATAAAAAATTTATAATTATGTAATATATTTTTAATTATTTTGCAATAGTTCAAGGCAAATCTGCTTATTCCGTGTTGCACTTCTGTTGCACTTCGTTTTGTAAAATGCTGTATAGGGTGGAAGCACGGGGATGCGCGAAAGCAAATGATGAGGCCCCGGCCTTTCCGATGAAGGACTAACCACCCAGGCGGAAAAAGAAACAGACGTTCAGAAAACGACAGCAGCACCGCTCTATGCCGCTATCGCAAGAACCTGTCTGATGATTGCGGGAGGTGAGGTACAGAAAAACCCCCTCCGCCGTGAAAGCGATACGACCAGTTTGTTCCCTCGTTCGCGCTCACGGCTGGAAGCAAGGAACGCTGCCCCATCATCAAGGGAACAACAATCATTGAGAGGAGAAACAGATCATGAAAAAGCTCGTATCCCTGTTTGTGGCGCTCTGCATGGTGTTCACGATGATTCCCGCCCTGGCGGAAACCGTTCCTGAGGAAGCCCCCATAGAGGAACAGACCACTGAACAAGAAGCCAACATGGGCAAACTGATGGGTCTGCTGGGCGGTCTGCTGAGCAGCGAAGCTGATAAAGGCGAAGAAGGCGTTGACCTTAACCTGTCCGCGCTGCTGGGCGGACTGCTGGGCGGTGAAGCTGGTAAAGGCGAAGAGGGCGCTGACCTTAGCCTGTCCGCGCTGCTGGGCGGTGAAGAATCAGAAACCAAGTCTATCGAAACTGTCTATGCGGCGGCGGAAACCAAGGAACAGTTCTTCGGCGCATGGAACCTAACCAAGGCTACGGTCTTCGATGTCCCGGTCACGCTGGAAGACATTGCTTCCCTGCTGGAAATTCCCCTGACGCTCCAAGTCATTCTTGCCGACGGCAGCTTCGCCATGGCAGTCGAAGGAGAACCCAAGCCAGAAGAAGTGACCATGGAACTGGTGGACGGCGCGCTGAACCTGACCCAAGAGGGCGACGAAACCTTGGTGCTGAAGCTGACCGACGCGGGCGAGCTTGTGATGGAAATCGGGTTCGTGAGCCTGTATTTTGTGCCCGTCCCCGTGGAAGCGGAATAAGTTTTTCCAGAACGTAAATCAACGCAGGACGGAAGACCGTCCTTACGCTTTCTTGCGCAGACCCATCATTCAATCAAAATAGAAAGAAGGAAAGAATCATGAACAAAACCCTGAAAGCCATTCTGACGTTCGTCGGTGTTACTCCCGCCTGCGCGGCTGTCGGCTCCCTGGTGACCAGTCTGCTTGAAAAGATTCCTTTCATGGAAGAATTCACCAAGCCTTTCACCTGGATCCTGGCTGTCGCTCTGGGTGCTGGCGGCGCTTACATGACCTACAAGGAAAAGCCCAAAAAGCAGTAAGACCATGGTCGTCCCGTAAACCGCGATGCAGCGGACGGGGAGGGAACCGTTCTTTGAACTTCAAAGAGCGGTTCCCTCAGTATAAAACCTTGGATAAACACAGGACGTGTACTGGTAGGAGCGATGGCATGGAACATTGGGCTCTGTATAACAAGCAGGGGAATATACTCCACGAAACCTGGGATCATTGCATTCCTGAGGTTGATAACATGAGGCACTGGAAGAAGACGGGCGAAGGATATCCTAAAAACATTCGTTGCGGAGGCAGAGTATGAAGGTGTTGGTAATCGGAACAGGCGCTGTGGGATGTGCTGTCGCAATCGCTGCTGCCCACGCGGGAATGAATACGGCGGTCCTGGCAAGAAGTACCACGGCAGATTATATTCAAGAACGCGGCTTGAAGCGGACGGGGATATTTGGCGAACTGGAGATTGCGCCGGAGCGAATCACCGTCTATAAAGATTACAGCGAAGTTGCTTCCGGCTATGACTTTATCGCAGTTGCCGTCAAGACGATGGTTAATGAGGTGGTGGCGGAAAAACTGGCGGAGCATCGGGAGATTCTGGGCAGGAATGGACGAATCGTGATCTTTCAGAACGGGTGGGGCAACGACGAGCCGTATCTTGCGCATTTTTCGGCATCTCAGGTATTCAATGCCAGAGTGATCACGGGTTTTAAGAGAACCTCTCCCGGCGTTACAAACGTCACTGTACACACCGCGCCGATCCTGCTTGGTTCTCTGCACGGTGAATCCATCAAGGAACTGGAACCGTTGGCCGGGGCGATTCGTGATTCCGGTATTCCAGCGGAAATATCCGAAGAACTGGAACAGGCGCTGTGGGCCAAAATGCTGTATAACACGACGCTGAATCCGCTTGGCGCGATCCTGAACATGAGCTATGGCGAACTGGCAGGCTCAGCTCATCTGACCGGTATCATGAACAAGCTGATAGAAGAAACCTTTGAAGTGATGAACGCCGCAGGTTTTCAGACCTTCTGGAAAACTCCGGAAGAATATAAGAATATTTTCTACGGAAAACTGGTTCCCGACACTTCAGCCCATCGTGCATCGACGTTACAGGATATAGAGAAACGTCAGAAAACAGAAATCGACACACTGAATGGCTGTATACAGCGAATAGGCAGAAAGCATGGCGTAAAGACCCCGACACACGATATGATCGTGGAGCTGATAAAGGGCATTGAGGATATCCGTTGCGTATAATATGTAGGGGGGGAATTATGAATAATATTGAAAAGTCCTTCTACGATCTGATAAAGGCTCAGGCTGCCGACAATCCTGATATGGAAGCCGTCATCATGGGCGGGCAGAGGCTTACATACAAAGAACTTGTGCACAGAATAGACGGTGTGGCATCCGTCCTGCTGGGCAAAGGATTAAAGAAAGGTGACAAGGCCGCTGTATGGTCATTTTCCTCACCGGCCTGGCTGTATGCGTTTCTGGGGATTATCCGCGCCGGCGGCATCGCGGTTCTTCTGAACGCGAACCTTCCGTTGAAGGACGTAAAACCGTTGCTGGATTTTGCGGATACCAAATATTTGTTATTCGGGAAGACCCATGATTTCGAAGGACATACCCGGGATGCCGGCATCATTTCGGAATACACAGGCCTTGATGAAGCGTCGTGCATCAGCATACTGGATGAAGATTTTACATATTTTCAATACATCGAACCCTGCGCCGCGGGACGGAATGTCCGTGATGACGCGTATATGATTTATACCTCCGGTACGACCGCGTTCCCGAAGGCGGTCATCAATTCACAATACGCGATGGTCAACCAGACCGCAAGGATTATCCGGGAACTGAGTCCACTGCTGGGCAGACGCGGATTAATCGGCGTCCCTTTCTTTCATGTTTACGCGTTGATGGGGATATGGGCATACCTGGGAAACGGCGGAACCGTCATTATTCCGGAGGCGATTAAAGCGGACCATATCGCGGAACTTGTCGGGAAAGAAGACGTAACGGATATCTGGAGCGTAGCCGTCATTTTCCAGTCAATCATCGACAGCGAGAAGCTGACAGCGATGGTTGCGCCAAGAGCCCGTTTATGCGCCGTCGCCGGGAGCTATACGTCCCCGGTGCAGTTCATGCGTTTTGAAGCATCGCTTTACCATGCCACATTCATCAATATGTACGGAATGACGGAAACTTCAGCTGCATATGTGCTTACAAAGCCCGGTGATGACGCTTCCGTAAGGTATAATACGGTCGGGAAACCCGTTGACGGTGCGGAAACAAAGATATGGGATGACGCGCGGGGAATGCTGCCTGCCGGGGAAGTCGGTGAAATCATCACGCGGGGATATCATTTGAAGAACGGGTATTATAAGCTGCCGTCTGAAAAGCAGGCCGTTGACCGGGACGGCTGGCTGCACTCGGGGGACATGGGAGTCTTTGACGCGGACGGAAACCTGCGGATTGTCGGGCGGATCAAGGACCTGATCATCAAAGGCGGCGAGAACGTCGCGCCGGCCGAAATCGAAGCCGGTGTCATGTCCCATCCTTCCATCGGAAGCTGCCGCGTGTTTGGATACAAGGACAGGATTTACGGCGAAAACATCGGCGCGTGCGTCACTTTGGCGCCCGGGGCGCATTTTGATGAGGAAACGATCAGAAGTTATGTAAAGGGAAAACTCGGATCATATAAGTCACCGGTTTATTATTTCGTATTTGACAGATTTCCCCTGAACGCAAACGGGAAGATCGATCAACGGAACCTGCATATTGAGATGCTGCGCAGGCTGCACACGTTACTGCTTGAAGACAAGCTGGAGAGAGGAATACCCATAATAAGCATCTCGGCCAAGAACAGCATGTATAATATAACGCCCATAGCATCAATGTTTGAGGAAAGCGCCGTAAACCTCGGTTTTAGCAAAAAGAAGTCCCTTAGAATCCGCCAAGCGGTAGAGGAACTATTAATCCTTCGTATCAACGAGAGCGCTTCCGATATTGAAGATATTGATATCTCGCTTCAGTATTTCAAGACCTTGTTAAGGATTACGGTTTCTGATTTTGGCAAGGAGAATACCTTTGAGCATGATGAACAGCGGAAAATGGCGCTGGCTTTATTGCTTAAACTTGTGGATGATTATGACATGATAAGGCTTGACAGCGGTAAATATCAGACAAGAATTGATTTTGCATATGATAAGAATTTTGATATAACCAGTTTCCTCATGAAGCATGAAGCAATCGTATGAACGTATGTTTCCCGATCTGTCTTGCCCGATACATTTCCGCATGCGACGCTTACATGACCTGCAAGAAAAAGCCCAAAAAGCAGTAAGGCCATGGCCGCCCCGTAAACCGCGATGCAGCGGACGGGGAGGGAACCGTTCTTTGAGCTTCAAAGAGCGGTTCCCCCAGTATAAACCCTTGGATAAACACAGGACGTGTATATAAAAGGAAAAACAGCAGCCCGCGACGAATGATGCAAGGCAGAAGCGAATGTGCAAATCCTTTTCCCTGAAAGGAAGATTCTGATGAACGTATATGATTTTGACGGGACGATCTGCTATCCGGACAGCTCAGTCAATTTTGCCATCTACTGCATGAACCATCATCCGCGCCTGTGGTTTACCTTTTTCCCGAAAGCGCTGTGGAACCTGCTCCTGTACAAGAAGGGAAAGATGACCCGCACCCTGATGATGCGTAAGTTTTTTACGATTCTCCAGCTCAAGGATTTTGACCGGCTGATCGAGCGGTACTGGGACACCCATGAAAAAAACATTTCCGCATGGTATCTGGCCCAGAAGAAGCCGGACGATTTGATTATCAGCGCTTCCCCGTCCTGCATCATCGGGCCGATTGCCCAGCGTCTGGGCGTCCGGTTTGTCGCCACGGAATATGACCGGGAATTTGGCGTATTTATGGACAATCTGATGTTCGCGAAGGGCAAAGCGCAGTATATGATTGACCATGGTTTCCCGGTGATCGACAACTTTTATTCGGATTCCCTGGCGGACACGCCCATCGCCCTGTGCGCGGAGAAAGCGCATATGGTCGTGAACAAAGCCCAGACAGTCATCGACTGGCCGCACCTTGACCCTGAAACCATGAAGGAAGTCCGGCGGAAGATCGATACCGGCTGGAACGTTCATCTTTGAGAGAGGCGGTTCAGTGAATGAAAACCGACGATTCCGCGTTTCGGCAAATTTGGAAAATGATGGCTGCGGATTTAGCTTTGCTGTTGGCCGAATGGCTCGTTCCCCTTACTGTGTTCATCATTGTTTTATATGGAGACGAAGCCATTTCGAGAATCGTCATGATAGAGGGCGATTTGGATCTCTATCTGCTGTGGACGATTCGCTGCCTGCGCCTGTTGACCTGGCTCGGCATGATCGTCCATCTGGAGCGGCTTGAGGGCGGCTTTCGGTCGGCCAAACGCTGGTATCTGCTGCGGATTTTTGTTTTTTTAACGGTGCAGGTGCTTTCCGGCATACAAAGTCAATCGTCGCTGCTGGTCGGCGTCGGCAATCGGTCGCTCTTTTCAATCATTACCGTTGTTTTTAGCACGCTTATCATCCCGCCGCTCCTGCCGATGGGCAACCGCGCCCTGCTGAAAGCCGGCGCGGATCTGCTGCGTTATTATGGCATGGAAAAGCCTGCCCAGGCAAACAGCCGATGCGGAAAGCTGCTGGCCGTGTTTTCCTGGACGCTTGACGGATGTATGCTGTTATTTGATTCGTTCGCTATCGTCGTTTTTCTCACCAGCGAATACACCCTGCTTCCGTATCTGATCGCGCCGGACGGCTCCGAGCTGATACAATGGGGGCTGGTGATCGTGTTCCCTCTGATCGTTCTGAGCGCATTGGGCGTCCTGATTCTGTGGGGAATCAGCGCAGGGCGGATGAAAAAGACGCACAGGCTTTTGAAAGGAATCAGTGAATGATGCGGGATATGCTTCTCAGCCAGCAGTATCTTTGCGCAGGGACGCTGCTGACGCTCGTTTTCTCCATGCTGCTGGGCAATCGCAGATCCCCGCGCGGCGGCGCACTTTTCTGCGCAAGCATGGCGCTGCTGAGCGCAGCGGTGCTGCAAATCCTGAAAACATACTATGAAGGAGCCGGATTCGATATCCAAATCCCGGCGATTTCCGCGATGTGCGCCGGACTGACCGTCCTGTGCGCCGCCGCGCTGCTGACGGCCTTTTTTCTGGAATACCGCAAAAACGGCCTGTTTCTCTGGAAAGAAATTCTGCTCGTGTGCACTCCGCCCTGGCTGTACGGACTGGTCAGCGTCCTCTCACAGAATGCTTTTCAGTTTGCGGAGGCGCTGACGCTCTCCCTGCTGCTGGCCTGGTTTCTGTATCAGCGGGACGCGGAGGCGGAAATAAAACGCGGGGCCGAGGAGATCAAAAGGATCCAAATGACGCTGTTTCAGGAGCAAATGCGTCCCCATTTCATTTTCAATTCCCTCACCTCCATCCGAAACCTTTGCCTCTCCGATCCCTCCACGGCGGCCAAAGGACTGGACAGCTTCGCCGGGTATCTGAGGAAAAACCTGGACGCGCTTTCCACCCCCGATATGATTCCGTTCACCAAAGAATTGGAGCATATCAAGCAGTATGTAGCGCTGGAAATGCTGAACCAGACCCAGCAGTTTGAAATGGTTTATGATCTGTCGGTGAAAAACTTCTTCGTTCCCGCTCTGTCCATCCAGCCGCTGGTGGAGAACGCCATCCGATATGGTGTGCGCTCCCGAAGCAGCGGCGCTGTCGTGATCCTGACCACCGAGCGGCAGGGGGAAGCGATCCGGGTGATCGTGGAGGATAATGGCATGGGCTTTCCCAAGACCATGACAGCGGAGCAGCGTGAACACAAGGCCCATGGGTTGGATAATGTGCGCCTCCGGCTGGAATCCCAGGGCGGCTCTCTTCATTTGAACAGCGATGAAAACGGCGTTCGTGCGGTAGTGCTGATCCCGACAGGAGGGAAAAAAAGTGATTACGCTGACGGTTGACGATAACCCAAATGTCCTTCAATCCGTGCGGGACGGTCTGCTTCGGCTGGATCCCAACGGAACCCATCGCATCGCCGCTTCCGGAGACGAGGCGCTGGAGCTGGTGGCGCAGTTTCCGCCAGACGTGATCTTTTTGGATGTGGAAATGCCGGGTCTGAATGGCTTGGAGGTTGCCCAGTGGCTGAACACTTTCCGGCCCCAGACCAACATCGTATTCATCACCGGCCACGCGGAGTATGCCCTCTCCGCTTTGGAGCTGTACGCCAGCGGTTTTCTGCTCAAGCCCATCTCGGAAGAACAGCTGAACGAAGCGCTGCGGCACCTGCGCTATTCCGTTTCCACATCAGCCGATGAGTTTCCCAAACGGCTCAAAGCGCAGTGCTTTGGACAGTTTGAAGTCTGGTGCGGCGACAAGCCCATCGTATTCCAGCGCAAAAAAACAAAAGAACTCTTTGCCTACCTGATCGACCGAAACGGCGCGCTGTGCAGCATGGGCCAGCTAATCAGCTTTTTCTGGCCGGAAGCGCCAGGAGATACTGCCCACGCGAGCCATCTCCGTATGCTGATTGCCGATCTGCAAACCACGCTGACCGATTGCGGCTTCGGCGAGGCGCTGGTGCGAAGCCGGGGGATGCTGGGGATCAATCCTTCCCTGCTGGACTGCGATTATTTTCATTATCTGTCGGGCAGCCCGGAGGGAAAGCAGTCCTTCCATGGGGAATACATGAGCCAATATTCGTTTGGAGAACCCACGCTGGCCAAGCTGATGCGGATGAGGGATTGAATCGTACAAGCTCAATTTGAGAACAGCAGCTTTCGCTGTTCTTTTTTTCATGCGTTTCTTTGATGAGAAAACCGATTTAATAATTATTTGATAAATAATTAATACTTTTGTAATAGATAAGGACAAATTAGGCCGTTCTGTGTTGCACTTCTGTTGCACTTCATTTTTTATAATATTCTATGAAGTGGAGATTTGGCCTATGTGACCCGGCCTGAATCATCTATCAACAACAGGAAAAGAGAGATCACAATGAAAAAACATATGTGTGAGATGGAGGAAATGAACATGAAGAAAATCGCTTCTCTGGTTCTGGCGCTGCTCCTGGCGCTGACGGCTTTCAGCGCTGCCTTTGCGGAAGTGACCGCTATCCCCGGAAAACCCGTCATTGGCATCGCCTGGCGGGCGGCACGTGGGTGCTGCTGGAGCAGGTCAAGTCCGCCGATCTTCCCTACGATGCGCAGGGGAAACTGACAGCGGGCGTCACGGAGATCGGGATGCTGGATGAAACGGCAGTGAAATATGTCCGCTGCAACACCTGGCACGGCTCCAACGCGGCGGAAGCCGTGGGAAACGTGAGCATTGTGCTGTTCACGGGCGGCGAGGACATCAGCCCGAATCTGTATTACCAGCCCGAAGAATGGCACGGCATTGAAGCGGAAATCGACTACAACGCTGAGCGGGACGTGTCCGATTACCTGACCATGGCCTACTGCCTGGATAGTGACATTCCGCTGATGGGCTTCTGCCGGGGAAATCAAATGCTGGCCGTGGTTTCCGGCGGGGAGATGATCCAGGATATTCCCACCTGGTTTGCGGAGCAGGGTATCGCATACGATTACACCCATCGAAACCAGAAAGCCGCGCCTGACGCCTACCGGGATTACGCGCCTCATGAAGTACAAGTGGCGGAAGGCTCCCTGCTCTATGAAATGGTTGGAACGACGGCACTTTCCGGCTGTCCCTCCTGGCATCACCAGGCGGTCAAAAACGTGGACAATACGCGCCTGATCGTGACCGGGTATACGGAAACGAACGGCGTCCAAATGATCGAAGCCCTGGAAAGAACCGATAAAACCTTTGCCATCGGCATCCAATTCCACCCGGAAGCCGCCATCGTGAAAAACCTGGACGACGCGGGCAACAAGGCGGATTATATAGATTATGAAACAGCGCTGTCCGTTTTCCAATACATCGTTCAGCAAACCTATCTTTCCCAGGAGGGGGAAGCGGCGTAATCAGACCAAAAAACGATATTCAAAAACACGATTGAAAGGAGAAATCCATCATGAGCACACTTGCGCGTGAAACCAAACCTGCCAGCACCTTCATCCAATCCAACCCCATCCTGCGCCGTCTTGGGAAGGTCACAGAACGGTCGGAGACCAACACGGCCACCTACGCGGGCATCGCCGCGAAAACCACCTATTTCCTGCTGATTACCCTGGCGGGCATGGTGGTCCAGCTTCTGGTAAAGAATATGCTGGCTGCGGAACCAGTTTGGCAGACCTTCAAAATCTATGAAAAGTTCACCCTCACCCTTTCCATGAAGGAAGCCATCGTGCTAGGCGCTGTGGTGGCCGTGGGCTTCATTTGCGAAATGATCGGCATATTCGCCAAGGCGACCATCCCCGTCACCGGCACCATCTACTCCGCCAGCCAGGGCTATGTGATCTCCTTCCTGGTGTTCAAAGTGCTGGTGGGCTATGAATACCTGGGGCTGGAAGCGCTGCTGCTGACCGTGGCGGTGGTGCTGGCCATGAGCTGGCTGTATACCTCCGGCATCATCAAGGCGGATAAAAAGTTCTTTACCGTGCTGCTGGCCCTGCTGCTCGGCTCCGTGGGCCTGGGCGTGCTGGGCTTTCTCGGTTCCCTGATTCCATTTACCCGGCCTTATGTCATGGCGATGATGCAAAACTCCGTCATCAGCATCATCATGGACGTGGTGGGTCTGGTGATCGCGGCCCTGTTCCTCATCAGCGACTTTGCCATGATCGACCATTGCGTGAAGGACGGCTATCCCAAAGAATACGAATGGTTCGCCGCTTTTGGCCTGGTGTTTACGGTGATCTGGATCTACCTGAAGATCCTGGATCTGCTGATGCGGTTCGCCGGGAACAAGAATAAGGACTGATATAATGTCCCCATGATAAAGCTCTGAAAAAGCAGAGGAGGATAACCGAAATGAAAAAATGGATTGCGATTATTCTGGCGCTGCTGCTTTGCGTCCCTGTCTGCGCCGCTTTGTCGGAAGAGGAACCTCTTACCGTGAACTGGTCGGATATCTCGCCCATCCTGGCCGCATATGGGGTTGACGGCGAATTTGTGACCCTGGATTCCATCGGCCTGAAGGTCTTCCTGTTCCCTGAACTGAAAGTGGAAGAAATCTCCCCCGGGGACGCCGAAGCCGGTCTGCTTTATGATTTCACGGTCGCGAACGGAAAGTACTGGCTGAGAATTGTCACCGTGGATGTGGGAGAGATGACACTTGACGCCTTCTATGAAATGGCACGGAAGGACACATCCGTAATCACCAATGTGGTTCAGATTTTGGTTGACAGTCTGCCCGCGGTGACGTATGATTATGTGGAAGGAACTAAGACCTGCCCCGTCGCTTACCTGGAGGGCATCTTTGTAACGGCGGCAGAACGCCGGAAGGGCATCGCCCGAAAACTGCTGCTGGCCTGTGAAAGCTGGGCAAGGAAACGCGGTTGCACGGAGTTTGCCAGCGATTGCGAGCTTTCAAATCTTACAAGCCAGGCATTTCATCAGGCTGTTGGTTTTGAGGAAGCAAACCGGATTGTTGCTTTTGTACGGAAGATATAGGAGCATGTATTATCAGTACGGTGACAGCGTTTTTGAAAAGCGATATGATTTCATGATTATCCTATCCCCATGTCGGGCGATGTATCTCCGTCAGTCACTCATTTTTTCCGCATACTCCCCAAACCAGGGAAGGGCCAATTCCACATGGCCGTTTTGAGGACTCAGAATCACGCCGGCTTTCAGCAAGCGGTCACGGTATGGATTAAACTGATTGCTGGACCAA
>CADBCX010000045.1 GCA_902793245.1 uncultured Eubacteriales bacterium
GTTTTTTGCGCATGCTGGACGATCCGGATGAAAAAGCGGAAACTGCAAAGTGGACAAGGCAGGAAACAGCGTTTGAAAATCCCCAGCCCAATCTGGAAACCCCCCTTGAAAAATGAATCGCGAAGTGTCAGGACTTGTGCTGTTTTTTATTTTTGGAAACCCATTGAGAACGACCATGATACAAGTCGCCCCCTTGCGAGGGCGCAAATTGGAATTGGTTCAAACGGAACGATGAAAAAGCCGTCAGACGCATACGCTATCCCAACGTCTTGACAGATATATAATAAACTGCTACGCTAAATCATACAAGTATGAAATTGCACGCCAGCGCCGTCTCCCATTTCCTTTGTCGTATCCGCTGCATTTCTTCCCACAGATTCCGCACCGGCATGAATCCCGCTTGGCTGGCCGGACACGGATGATGATTGCGGGATTGGTTTCGGCATTCTCGATCTCCACATTTTCCACCACCATACGCTTGGCACCGGCGATGAATTTCGCTAAACTTGTGATTGTCACCGGGCTCTTCTCCTGATCTTGATTTCTGCACAATCTCAAGTATATCAGGAAAACCCTGTGATGCTTTTTATTTCAAGGCTTCTCCCTCATTCTCTACCCACAGGTTGTAGGGAAGAACCCTTTTTATTTCAGTTTCATTTCATCCCTAAACGCATTCCCGACAGCCACACCAACAACGCGGTTTACTTACATTGATGGAAGGATTTATTCACGCAGCGCATTTTCATAGCGTACAATAAATCGAAGCGTATCATCCTGCCTGGCGCTGTATTGGTATTCAGGGGCCACCGAGGGGCCGCACGCGCCGGTGCCGATGCCCTGCTGGAACGCCTGGATGGTGACGTAGGTGCCGGTACGTTTTTCGTCCTCTCGGTGCTTCATGGCAAGCAGCGCCCGGTCGGTATAGGGCTTTATGGCAAGCTCGAAGGGTTGATCCACCGCCACGAAGGAAACCCGCGTGTTCCCGTCGGATACACTGGCGCGCAGGCAGTCGCAGCGGTTGCCGCTTTCCTGGGGCCTGATGTTGGGCTCCGTCATGTCAGATACTTTGCAGGCCACCTCACCGATGGGGAACTGCTCCTTCATGTCGGCATAGCTTTCCCCCGTGCGGCCCAAATAGCGCACATCGTCAAAGCCCTCGTCCAATCGGAAGCACTTCCCGAACCGGGGCAGGATGCCGCCGCCGCTGAGACAGTGGATCTGGCTGGTCACCAGCACGCCGCCCTCACAGCCTTCATAGGTGTCCGTCACCTGGAACGTCGCTATCCTGTTCTTCACTTTGCTGACCACGCGATAGCCGTTTTCGGTCTGTTCGATGGACAGAACTTCCTGCGACTGGTCGGAGTAGGGGGCCATGGTGTTGCGGAAGAAGGGGTCGGTGTCGTTGTCGGTAGGGGCGCGATAAAGCAGGGTGTACATATCGGCGGAACGCACCACGCCGCCCAAGGCGAACGTCCCGTCTTTCACTTCACAGTCTGTGGGTAAGGGCTGTACCTCTGGGATAGCGGCAGGCTGGAGGGACAGGATGATTTCCTCTTCCGCCACCTGTTTCCCGGCCGTCGTATCCAGGGTCGTGACGGTGGCAATTTGCACGCCGTCCACCGCTTCGCCCACCTGTAAGGCCATCGTGGTGCGGCTCAGGGGTTCCACATCGGGCGCCACGGTGTATTCCGTGCCGTCGTTCCAGCGGACGGTGAGTTCATAGCGGCCGCCGTGGGAGAAGGCGCAGGTGTTGAACAGTTCAAACTGGTCGCCCTCCAGATGCTTCACGCGGATGGGGCGGTAAATGTACCGCATGATCTTCGCCCCGGTGGAGGGGGAACGGTCGGGATAGAACAGCCCGTCACAGCAGAAATTGCCGTCATGCTCCCATTCGCCATGGTCGCCGCCGTAGGTATAAGAACCATCCGGATGCAGCACCGCGTGATCCACCATCTCCCACACACAGCCGCCCATCAGGTTATCGTAGTGATAGATTTCTTTCCAATACGCTTCCGTGCCGCCGGGGCCGACGCCCATAGCGTGGGCATATTCGCACATGAAGTAAGGCCGGTTATTGAGCGGTTTTTGTCTGCGGCGGTGTTCGCCTGCGTCGTGAACCATCCGGGGCGTGGGGTACATTTCGCTGCCCACGTCGTAAGCGATCCGTTTGCAGTGCACTGCGCTTTCATAGTGCACGGGCAAATTGGAATGGCGCTTTAAGTAGTGATACATGGCGTCGGTGTTGCTGTAGCCGCCCGCTTCGTTGCCCAGGCTCCACATGAAAATGCAGGTGTTGCCGTGAATTTTATCCCGCTGGAACAGGCGCTTGACGCGATCCATGTACCGGGGCCGCCACTTGGGGTTGTGGCTCAGGGTGTTATAGGTGGGCGGCAGCTGCATGGCGAAGGTGGCGTGGGTCTCCAGATCGTTTTCGTCCACCACGTACACGCCGATTTCATCCGCTATTTCCAGCAGCAGCGGGTCGGGCGGGTAATGGCTGGTGCGGACGGTATCGATGTTGAACTGCTTGCACAGCTTCACATCCCGCTCGATCTCGTCAGGGGTGAGCGTGTAGCCGTTGACACAGCTGGTATCGTGATGGTTGACGCCCTTGAACTTGATTTTGCGTCCGTTGAATAGCAAGGTGTCTCCCTGGATGTCCACAGTTTTGAACCCGATGCGCTCCTTAATGCAGGAGGAAGCGGTTTCATAATAGAGATTGTACAGCGCAGGCGCTTCTGCGTTCCACTCGGTCACATCCAGATTTTCAAATACGGCCTGGGCCCAGCAGGACGAAGTTTTTACCCGCCGGCTTTCCAAAATGCCATGGCCCTCGATGGTGAACGTGATTTCCGAATCAGCGTCCATCGTGAACGCCGAAAGGGTCAGACGATAACCGGTTTCCGTCTTTTGGGTTTTTGCGTCAATGTCCCAGAAATCCTCCGGCTCGTCCATGCGCAGCAGCACATCCCGAAAGATGCCGTTGTTGCGGAACATGTCCTGGTCCTCCAGGTAAGAGCCCGTGCACCAGCGATGCACCACCGCCACCAGTTCGTTCTGTCCCTCGGCCAGCTTTCCGGACAGGTCAAATTCCGCCGTATTGTGCGCGCCTTCGCTGTAGCCTATGTACTCGCCGTTCAGGTACAAATCAAGGCAGCTTGCCACGCCCATAAAGCTGATCGTATATCGCTTTTCCGGGCGCTCAATGTGGATGAAGCGCCGGTAAACGCCCACGAAATTGTACTGTTCTTCGGGATGGGCGAAGCGGAGGGAGACTTTTTGATCCACCCCCGGCCAGGAAAACACCGTGCCTACCTTCTCGGTGGTGGGGATCCGAGGCGGCTTGAAGGGAAACTGATAGCGGATATTCACATAGAAAGGCTTGTCGTACCCCCGGAACTGCCAGCAGGAGGGAACGTCCAGCTTGTCAAAGCTGATAACGTCCGTGTCCAGCACGTCGGGCAGTTCGGCTGGCAGAGGATAGAACTTGAAATCCCATTCCCCGTTCAGGCACACCACCTTGGGAGAATTGTACCGCTTATCCTTCAGCCCGGTTTGATCGGCTGCCTCCCGGTCTGGATAGGGGATGAAATAACTGCGGCCCGGCAGCTTGTTGACCTCGTATACCTTAAAATCGTGGTAGTTGGTTTTGTTCAGCATGTACTTCATGCCGCATCCGCCTTCCTGTGATTTAATCAATCTATCAGAGGATAGAATAGTTATTAATTATCAGGAATCATGCCCATTGTGACATCTCCCAGCAGATGAAGATCAATTTCCTCAAAGGAAACCGCAGCTTCCGGGAACTGTTTCTGACCCGCTTTGCAGGAAGGAATCGCTCCTGCGATTTGCCCTTTGACGCTTTCCAATCGTCGGCCAAGATACATTTTCAGCATAGTCAGGCTCTCTTGATACTTTTCAAAGGTAACGAATTTCGTAGGATCGCGTTCCACATAGGGTGCGATCATTTTGTCAGTCTCTTCTATCAGAACTGGATAATTCAGGCAGGCCATAGTCTGCTCCAAGGCGCTGTAATATTTTTGCCGATATGCAGGATCAGCGGTAATCCATTCAAACATGGGATGATTACCATCGGATTTGACGGCCATAGGTT
The DNA here is from genome assembly GCA_902793245.1 of uncultured Eubacteriales bacterium. Lineage (GTDB taxonomy): Bacteria > Bacillota > Clostridia > Christensenellales > Aristaeellaceae > RUG563. Next base: position 4,115 of record CADBCX010000045.1, read on the forward strand.
CGTCGATGGGGTCGTTAACGGCATATTCAGGTTTCATCATCATGGTACCGAACGCCAGGTTATAATCCCAGGGAAGCATAGAAAGCACGCCACCCCGCTCGTACAGATAGTAATTATGCCCGGACATGCCGGTATAACTGTCCGAATTGACAAACAGGTTGTGGACGGCAAAATAGCGAATTACCTCATCCGTGCTGACGGTATGCTCCAAATCTTCACGGGCATTCAGCCGTTTCAATGCCGCAATCAGCCGAAGCTCATCTTTTTCTTTGACCTTTGATTTTGCATTTTCAAAAATATTCGGATAGCTCTCTGGCCGGTCGTCCACGTATTTGAGCAGCAAATCATCGGACACTCCCGTGATGTTGGGAAACAGCGCCGCCAGCGGGTTGTTTTCCTCAGCGACGAAGGAACTGCCGTCTCCGTACATCTGCGTGAAATCCCCGTTCGCCATGCCGCGGAATTTGCTCCAATCAGTAGAAAGCACAGCGGTGAGATCCACATGCTTCAAGAGTTCGCCCATCATTTGCAGCGGATGAAAGTCTTCCTGTATAAAACCAACGACATTGATACTATCCGGTTTATACAATTTCCCTTCTTTGCCGCCAAAGTTCCTGCTGAGAAAGCTGTCTTCTATAGCTTCTACCATCTGATAGAGGCCGAAATCCTCTCCGTTCACGGTCACGAACGCATAGGAACATAATGGTGCGGGAACGTCCATAGCCGCCATGGCGGAATAAACGATGGTTTCCTTCATGAAGGTTGCGTCCTGCATAAAATTATTCAGGCACATCTTGTCCAGCCCATGAAAGAACTGCTTTTTCACGAAATGGTCAAACTCAATTTTCCAACTGTAGCGCGGCGAACCCATTCTGGATACCGCAAGCAGCGAACCGTTTCCCTTGGCACGGATACCCACGCCGCATACAGTTTCCCCGTCAATCGTCACATCACAGGCGCCATATTCTTCTTTCGACGCGGAGCGAAGAAAACCTTCCCAATCCGTCATTGAAATATCAATGGAATGGACATGGGAGGAATCAAAGAATGTTTCATATGAATCTTTTTCTTCGGCGTATCCCGGAAAGATGTCAAGAGAACAGAGGAGAGAAAAAAGGATCAGTCCGATCAACCACTTTTTGAATACTTTCATTTTCGCCTCCCTGTAATATGTAGGAGAAGGCGCGGAACCTGTTTTATGGATTCCGCGCCGATAGTTTTTATTTGATTCTTATGCGGTTTTCTTTGCTTTCTTTGCGCTCATCACCCACATCGCGGAGCTGACGGCGGTCAGCAGGCCGAAGAAGGCGGTGGCGCAGAACAGGGTCATCTGCCACCAGGGGGTAATGGGAATGACCTTCGCGTTGCCGATGTTCATGGCGTGGCTGTGGGTCACGTTGTAGGCGATGTTCTTGGTGGCCTGCTGTACGGCGGCGACGATGGCGGGATTGTTTTCCAGGCCGTTCAGGGATTCCATGCCCATGCCGTGGCCGTCCCAGAGATCCTGGCCGGCCAGCACGCCGTAGCGGTAATCCATGTACTTGGCATAGACGGAGCAGTCCGTGATGGCCGCGCCGACCATGCCCCATTCATCCCGGAGAATGCCGGTCATCAGGCCTCGGTGCGCGCCGGACCAAACCACGCCGAGACGGTTGAAGGAGCTCATCACATTGCCGCCGGACCGGGAAACCGCGTACCTGAAGGGCTCCAGATACAGCTCACGGATCGCCTGCTCGTTGGCCCAGGTGGCGATGCCGTAGCGGCCTTCTTCCTGGTCGTTCAGGGCGAAGTGCTTCATGAAAACGTAAACACCCTTGCTGCGGATGGCGTCCACTTCCACGGCGGCCACCTGACCGGAAAGCCAGCTGTCCTCGGAATAATACTCGAAGTTGCGGCCGGAATAAGGCGTGCGGTGAATGTTGCCGCCGGGGCCGTAGAGACCCGCGTATACCTTGTCAGCGCCGGCTTCGGTGGCGTGGAGGAAGTCCTCGCCGATGCATTCGCCCATGTCCTGGATGAGTTCGCGGTTGAAGGTGGCGGCCATCACATCCTCGGAGGTGTACGCCATGGCGGACACGCCGCCCATCAGGGACGCGGTGAAGCCCTGGGGGCCGTTTTCATCCAGGGTGCCGGGCAGGTTGATGGAGGGAACGGCCACGGTCTGGTGGAATCCGTTGTAAATCAGGTTGGTCATTTCAGCGTAAGGAATCTGGCTTACCAGCTGCATCCAGCGGGGATCATCGTACTTGGCTTCCGCCAGTTCGCCCGCGTTCAGCTTGCCCGCCGCGCCCAGGGCGGGCATGGACGTATTGGGCCAGTAGGCGGCGATCATTTTGTTCATGATGGCCACATGGCCGGCTTCCTCATGGGTGAGGCCGTCCGCCCACATCCTGGGCGTGATGAACAGGGACTGTGTGGTGGGATAGGTGCCGATCCAGTCCTGGCGGCTGAGATAGGTCACGGTCTGGCCTTCCGCGCCGTCGTATTTGTTCAGGTCGGCGCTGTCGAACAGATTCGTGACGGCCTTGCCGGTCACGGCGGATTTGGCATAGGTGGCGCTGTCGAACGTATCGTTCGTCCACTTGGCGGCCAACGCTGCCTTGCCGTCCACCTGAGCGCCCTTCAGGGACAGAATATTGTTGACGGCGTCATGGGCGTTTTTGCCCACGGTGAAGTAATAATCGCCATCCTCGAAGATGTAGGTTTTCAGGTTGTTGGCGTCGTAGGAGATCAGGTCTTCCCGGTCAATGCGGATTTCAAAATGTTCGGTTTCGCCCGCCTTGATCATCTTCTTGTCAAAGCCGCAAAGCTCCACGGCGGCTTTTTCCACCAGATGCTGCCTGTCATAGTCGGTATAGGGACTCTGGAAGTAAATCTGTACGGTGTGCTTGCCGTCCACGGAACCGACGTTTTTCACGTCCACAGCGGCGGTGAAGCTGCCGTCCCGGTGGGCGTTCAGCTTGAAATTGCTGTATTCAAAGTCGGTATAGCTCAGGCCATAGCCAAAGGGGAAGGCCACGCAGTCGTCATAGTTCCATTCGCCGGAATTGCCCCGGCCCAGCACGCTGTCTTCGTAGCGGGTCTCGAAGTAGCGGTAGCCTACATAAATGCCTTCCTGGTACACCACATAGTCCGAATTGCATTTTACGATCCCGGCCTGGGTGTTGTTCTGGGCGGTCTCGGTTTCGTATTCCGCGCCGTTCGTCCACTTGTACGCGCCAAAATTCTCCATGGCGGGGGCGGAGTGGTTATCCTTCATGAAGGTGTCCACGATGCGGCCGGAGGGGTTGACCTTGCCGGAGAGGATGTCCGCCACGCCCAGGGTGCCGGTCATGCCCACATCGCCGATCCACAGCACCGCGTCGATGCCGTACTTGTCCAGGAAATCCATTTGCAGGGCGTTGGAGCTGTTCAGCAGGACGACGATCTTCTTGAAGGTGCCCGCTGCCTTGAGCTGCTCCAGGCCTTCCAGCATGTCAATTTCTTCTTTGCACAGGCGCAGGTAATCGCCGTCGGTCATGAATTCCGCCAGTTCAGGCAGGCCGCTGGGCACATCCGCGCCTTCACCGCCGGAGCGGGAAAGCACCACCAGGGCCACGTCGCCGAAATCCGTCCAGGTGTCCTTCAGCTTCTGAGGGTATTTATCCCACGGCACCTCGTTGATGCGGTACTGGGCCTGGAAGCCGCCGGTGGTGGCGGCGTTGACCCGCTTGTATTTGGTGGTGGCATAGAACTTCCACTGATTGTCGTTGAAGCAGCCTTCGCCAAAGTCCTGAATCAGCGCGGCCCGCAGGGAAACCGCGTCGTCGGCATTCATGGAGCCGGAGCCCGTGCCGCCGTATATCAGGTTGAAGCTGGACTGGGAGAAGGGGGTGAACTTGGTGCCCCGGGGCAGGGGCAGGGTCTTATCGCGATTGATGAGCAGGGCCGCGCCCTCGCCTTCGATCTGGCGGCAGAGCTCGTACTCGTGATCCACCAATTCCTGCTGGTCTTCATAAGCCGTCCAATAATAGATTTTCGCGTCGGGATCGGCCACGATCTTCTGGGTCTGGGCGTGCAGGGCGTTGCTGATGAGGCCGGTATATCCCTGGGTGATCGGAATCGCCACGATGCACACGATCAGAATGACGGCGAAGACCGGGGTCAGGATTTTCCAAATCAGGCCCTTTTTCCGGGGCTTGCTTTTTTCCTTGTTACCCATGTGAGAATCTCCTCTCTCGTAATGGATCGGTCACCTGAAAAAGAAGGCCGGAACCGGGTTGGCCGATTCCGGCGCGGATGATGTTCGGAGGGGCGGTTATTCCGCCTGGGCCACAAAATACTCGGCGATGAAAGCGTTTTTGTCGGTATACTGGATTTCTTCGCCGCCTTCCAGCTCAACGCTGCGGGAATAGCCCATGCCGACGATCACGGGGTAGTTCAGTTCAAAGCTCAGTTCGCCAAAGTTTTCGTACCCGTAAGCGGTGCAGGGGTTCAGTTCATTGCCATTTTCATCTACACAGTGCACGTCGACCTTCACAGCCTCCAGGCCGTCCTTCTCGGTCATTTCCCAGGTGCCCACCATGAACCCGGCCTGATAAGCGGTGTTGGTGGCAAAGTCGCTGTTGTCTCCGGCCAGAAAGAGGAAACGATCCACTTCCACGGTGCCGTCTTGAAACAGGTTCACCAGGAAAGCGCCGTTTACATAGGCGGCTCCTTCACCGTCTTCCAGGTGAACGCCGACCAACTGCCATTTGATGGCTGGCGCTTCTTCGGCCAGGGCGCTGACGGCCAAGCTGAGGAGCAGGACGAGGGCAAGAACCATAGCGATGATTTTTTTCATAAGGGTTTCCTCCTTCAAATTGCCGCGTCAGCGGCTTGCTTACGGGCTCATCATAGCGGGGAAACGGAAGATTTACAACCGATACAGCGTAAACTAAAGGATTTCTTGCGTATCCTATGCGCATTCATTCATAAAGAATGCAGGATACTCCCGAAAGAGCATCCCGCACAGTTTGATTTGATATTAAATCTTAAATGCCTTTACCAGCAGCGGCCAGGCCCAGAAGATGAAGATGAGCACAATCGCCACAAAGAACACGGCCAGCGCGATCCAAAGGATGCGCTTTCCTTTTGCCGTCATGCGCTTGCGGTTCTGGAACTGTTCTTCCGTCATACGGCACTTGGAATAAACCTTGAACATGCCGAACAGCAGCAACAAGGCCACCACCGCGTCAAAGGCGTACAGGGCGATTTTATAGACCGGGAAGCCGCTCTTCACCGGGGCTGCCTTGGCCTTTTCGCCACCCTCGATGCCGTTCATGGCCAGGGAGTTGGCGGTATTGTACAGGATGGAGTGCACGGCGTCCCGGATGAGGGCGCGGCACCAGCCGGCCTTCACGTCGGAAAGGGTCTGCTCGGCGGTGGCGTGCACCAGGTTGCCGCCCGCGGCCAGGTACATATCGCTGCCCTTGCCCTTCATGGTGGTGGTGTAGTCGGTGATGTAGCAGCCGTTGAAGCCGTATTCGCCGCGGCAGATGGCGGTCATCAAGGGATAGCTGCCGAAGGTGTACTGCCAGCCTACGCGGCACATGGTGAGCATGATGCCCTGGGCGTTGCCCTTTTCGATGGCGTACTGGAAGGGCTTCAAATAGATTTCACGGGCGGCCTGCTCGGTGCCCCACACGGCCACGGCGCCGTTGGCGGCACGGTTGGTGTCGGCGTCGTTCATGACGAAGTGCTTGATGTAGGCGTGCATACCCTTGCTTTCGGTGCCTGCCGTCACGTTGGCGGCGCACAGGCCGGTCAGCACGGCGTCCTCGGAATAGTATTCATAGTTGCGCGCGCCGAAGGGGGTGCGGTGGATGTTGATGCCGGGGGCATACCAGCCGGAGGTGTTGGTGGCAATGGCGTCGTTGCCGATGGTGATGCCGTATTCATGCTGCAGCTCCTGGTTCCAGGTGGCGGCCAGCATGGTGGCGCAGGGATAGTGGTACAGGGTTTCGCCGGTGAGGAAGTTGGCGATGCCGTGAGGCGCGTCAAATTCCAATGTCTTGGGCTTACCGATGGCGTCCACGGCGGTGGAGCCCCAGCCGGACTTGTTGAACAGGGCGTGTTCCTCGGAGAGCTTGAGTTCGTTGAGCAGCTCGTCCCACTTGGGATCATCATACGCCAGGCCCATCATCTGCACCAGGGCGATGCCGTTTTCCGCGCCGTAGGTGTAGGCTTCCTTGCCGGGGTACTTTTCCGCGTCGTTAAAGTCGTTGGGGTTCAGGGCGGCTTCCGCGCCGGTCAATTGCAGCTTGGCAAGCACGTCGGCGCTCACGACCCAGGCGGGGGTGTCGCCGGAAGCGTTGCCCACCTTGGAGGCGGCGGGGGCCACGGTGTTGGCGTAGCGCAGACCGCCGTTTTCCATCACGGACCAGTCGGAGCGGGACAGGTAAGGCGCGTCCTCGGCCCGGATGATGCCGTCCAGCCGGTTGGTGATTTCGTTGCCGGTCACGGCGATGTTCAGCAGCTTCCGTTCGGCATAGCTGATCTTCTGGGTCATGGCGGCATTGCCGTCAGCGGTCATGCCGTTGGCAGCGCCAAAGCCCTTGGCGGCCAGCACGTTGTTCACGGCGGCATGGGCGTTCTGAGCTGCGGTGAAGTAATAGTCGCCAGCGTCCAGCACAAAGGTCTTGGCGTTCACGTCGTCATAGCTGGCGATGTCCATCTGAGAGAAGGTGGCGGTCAGGGTTTCGGATTCGCCGGGCTTGAGCTCCTTGGTCTTGGCGTACTGGGCCAGGGCCACGGCGGGCTTTTCCACACCGCCCGCGGTGTAGGGGCTCTGCACGTAGAATTCCGCCACGTCCTTGCCCGCCTTGTCGCCGGTGTTCTTGACGGTCACGGACACGGTGTACATGCCATCTTTTTCTTCCACCTTGAAGTTGCTCCATTCAAAGGTGGTGTAGGACAGGCCGAAGCCGAAGGGATACTGCACGGTCTTGGCGTAGTCGTAGTTCCCGGCGTTGCCCTGGTTCATCACCTTGTCTTCATACCGGGTTTCATAGTACTTGTAGCCAACATACACGCCCTCGGCGTAGTTCACATAGGAATAGCCGGTCAGGGTGCCGTCGGCATTCACGTAACGGAAATCGCCGAAGTTCTGCATGGCGGGAGACGAAAGATTGTCGTACACATAGGTATCGGGCAGACGGCCGGAGGGGTTCACCGCGCCCAGCAGGATATTGGCGATGGGTTCATAGGGGCAGCGGGCAAACCACAGCACGCTGTCGATGCCGTAGGCTTCGTCATCCACGAAATCCAGCTGCATGGCGTTGGCGGAGGAAATGAGCACGATCACCTTGTCAAAGGAAGCACCGACAGAGGCCAGCAGATCCTTTTCGTTCTGGTTCAGCTCCAGGTAATGCTCGTCGGCGCTGCCGCCGTACCGGCTCATGTCGTAGGGCAGGTCGTTGCCCTCGGCCCCGGTGCGCAGGAACACCACGATGGCCGCGTCGTTGTAATCCTTGTAGCTGGCCTTCACTGCATCGGTGTATTCGCTCTGGGGCGCTTCGTCGATCACCCAGCCGCCGGTTTCGCTGCCGTTGCCGGCCGCCAGGCCCTTTACGCCGCTTTCATGGGTGGACTTGGCGTAGAAATCCGCCAGGGTGGGGTTCACGGTGAAGCCCTTTTCTTCCAGCGCGGCTTTCAGGCCGTTGGTTTTGTTGTCAATACCGAACAGGCTCACCTTGCCCGCCGCCATGGGCAGCGCGCCGTTATTCTTCAGCAGCACCGCGCCTTCCCCGGTGATCCGGGCGGCGATGTCCTGGGAATGGGCCAGCCGTTCTTCGGCGGATTTGAAATCGCTGGGGAAGTAAATGCTGTCCCCTTCCTGCCCCTCGGCGCTTTGCTGGCCGCCCACTTCACCAAAGTACAGCGTCAGCGCGGAATCCCATTTGAGGGCTTCATAGTTGGCAATGCCCATCGCGCCCAGTACCAGCGCGAAGATCACCGACCACAGAATCAGATAAGTGCTTTTTTTCATGCCTTTTTTCGCGGCCATAACGGTCTCCTCCTTATTGAATCTCAGCATTGATATACGGAATCAGAATGGCCTGCCGGGGGCCATAGGGCTGTTTTCCTTCATGATAGCCGTACCAGCCCGCCGGGGCGCTGCTGCCCAGGGCGTTGCCTAAGTTGGTGGAATATTCGATTTCCAGCAGGTTTTCCCCGGTTACCAGCCAGGGGCCCACGTCCACCCGTCCGTCCGTCATGGAAACGCCCGTGACCTCCCAGCCGTTCAGCGTCACGCGCATACTTTCCGTGACTTCGCCAAAGTCGATGTACGCGCCGCTGGCCTGTCCGTCCCAGTCGAAGCGGGCTTCGTAATGGGCCTGTCCTACCGCGCTGTCGCCCACACCGGGCATTTCGTCCCAAGCTGTCAGCGTATCCAGTTCAACTGGAATCACCGTCCTGACCGTTTGGACAGCGCTTTCCGTGATGGTCTTTCCGAAGAGGGTTTCCGTGCGGGTATCCCGTTCTTCTCCCGCCGTCCAGGTTTCCACCTGGATATTCCATCCGGTTATGGGCCGGGAAGCGGATATATCCAGGGTGAAGGTTTCGGTGCGCCCGTCGCTGAGGGTCACGGTATATTCGCCGCTTTCCACAGCGCGGAAGGACAGCGCGCCATTTTCGGAAACCACCCGCAGTCCGTCCGCCTGTACAGCGTGAAGTTCGCTGTCCGCTTCGCAGGGTTTCAGCGCGTACAGCGCTACATTATGATAATTGAGGGAAATGGGGAAAATCGTCTTTCCTTCCTCATGGCGGTACAGGCCCAGCTTGGCGGTTTTCCCGCTCCAGGCGTTTACCTCATAGGGGATGAACGTGCCGTCCGCCACGATTTCCGTGGTAATAGCCGTTCCGTGGTCGTCCTGCTGTTCACCGTTCGACCAATGAGCCTGATAGGTGCCGTCGCAGTAATTGTACACATACAGATACAGAGCTTCCTCGTCCTGCCGGGCCTGGGTCAGCAGCTGATGATTCGGTTCCATGAACCCAGCATAAGGCGCGATATTCATGGAACGCAGGGCAGGCAGAACGGCTTCCGCGTCGGCTGCCTCGACCACGGCAGGCAGTGCTTTCAGCGCTGCAATGGTCTCATTCCATTCGCTTTCGTCATCAGCTCGATAGGGAGAACGGCTTGCCGCCCCATCCACGATGATCACGGGCATTCCGGTTTCCGCCAGGGAAAGCAGCGCTTTTGCGCCGGAGAGGGGAAGAATATCCTGCCAGACCACCAGCGCTTTGTACCCCGCCTGCTCCAAGGTTTTCCGTTCCGCGTCATAGGAAACGCCCTCGGCGGTCAGGAAGTCCGGGCTGAAATAATCGTAGGTATAGCCCGCATCCTGCAATGCAGTCGTGGGGAACAGCGCCGGCTCATGGTTCAGCAGCCAGTTTACGCCCCCGTGGTTGCCGTTGGAGGGCATACCCTGGTCATAAGCCAGGAACAGCATTCCCACGTCCGTGCGGCTCTTGCCCGTGCGCAGAAAATCCTGTATCCGGCCCAGATGGTCGTTGAACAGGGGATAATCCCGGGCGGAAGGCTCCCGGGTGCTGAAAGGATAGAAACTGCGGAACACCACCCCCGGCACCCGGTAGCCTGGCCATTCCGGTTCGCCGGGGCCGAATTTGGCCGACCAGATGTGCCAGATGATGCGGTTGAACCCGGCGGCGAACAGGTCATAGGCTTCCATCAAATGATCCTGGTACTGGTAATTCATGCCGCCCACAGCCCCGGTTTCAGAGGACAGGATTTTATTTTGCAGCTTGGCCCCGCCCGTCCACAGGCGATAGATGTCGGGCTGGTTGTCCTGGTTCAGATTTTCCGCTTCGGGAAAGTCCACCGCCTGGATGGGTTCAGACATTTCCAGCCGCTGGCCGTAGCTGATCTGGGCGCGGGTGGCGATGCCCATTTCGTGGAGCCAGTCCCGCAGGGGCGTGAGCATCCGTTCCATGTACATCTGGGTCTGCACGTCAAACAGATCGTTCATCACCCGGACGCTGTCCGCCTCGTCCCCTTCCATGCGGTACGCGCCGAAGGTGTCATGCTCAAAGAAGGTAATATCCGGCAGGTCAATGAACAGGTACAGGTAAGGCCGGATGTCATAGCCTTTCCGGGCGGTAAATTCCTCTGCCATATCGTCCGCCCAGAAGGTGAAGCCGCTGCCGGGGTTGATTTCCAGGGAATCCATGAACACCTGCACGTCTCCGGCTTGGATTTTCGCGTTCAGGGCTTCGTCGTCCAGAATGTGCGCTTCCCAGTATTCGCGGAGGGCCTGCACGCCCGCTTCGTCAAAGTAGTTGATGCAGTAAGCCGGTTCCACTGCCGGGGAGGAAGCCTGGGCTGCGCCCTGCTGCCAATAATAAAACACGCGCCACACGCTGTCCGGATCGGGCGGGGTGAAGTCCAGGGTGAAAACGCCGTTTTCGTCCTGTTTCAGTTCCCCTGTCAGGTCGATGAAATCAGGGGACAGGCGCACAGGAACGGCTTTTTTATCGCTGGTCTGCCGGTAGGCGTATACCCCGATGAGCTTTGCCGTGGGCTCCACCGGGATTTTCTTCACGCCCAATTTCTTTTCCATGGGGATCGCGCCGGAACGGGTCTTGCCCGCTTTCAGATATTCGTTGATTTCAAATACGGCCTGGCTGGCAGCCCGGCTTTGCGGATCGAGACCGGGTATGTTGGCAGTGGCCCAGTTGGTGCCGCTGGTCAGGGACACGGTCATGCCTAAATCCAGCGCCTTGTTCAGCACCAGCTTCAAATCGTGATCCCACTGGTCGCTGCCGTAGCCGTAATCCGCGTCGTCGACGGAGGTATCCACCTGCTCGCACAGCTCCATACCCCGGAAACCCGCGTCATACATGGCCTGCACTTCTTCCAGCAGGGTCTCGTCAGTGTGCGCGCCTTCAGCCATCCACCAGCGCACTTCGGTTCGTTTTTCGATGCCGGGCTGTGTGAAACGCGCCTCCAGCGCCGCCGCGAAAGCGTCCGCTTCGCCATACGCGGCGGGAACAGCCGCGAAAACCATCAGCATCGCCAGAGTCAGGGAAACCATGCGTAGCTTCATTTCCGTCCCTCCATCAAGAACGCGGAGAGGGCATTGCGTCCTCTCCGCGTATGTGCCCTGTTACAGGAGCAGATTGTGTGTTGATCAGTCGTCGTCGGAATTGACGATCACATAGTCGAAGCTGTCGCCGTTCAGGGTGATGGTCACGGTGCATTCTTCAGCGTCAAAGCCCGCTTCGGAGGTCGCCAGACTGTCCACCAGGAAAACGCCGGGGAACAGATCGAAGGGCACGTGGCCTTCTTCTTCCTTGCACTTCACGTTGTCTCCGGTGATTTCGTCATCCGCGAAATTGGCTTCGCCTTCGCTGTTCAGGAAGTAACCCATAGCGGCCAGGTTGCCCCAGTTTTCGGAAAACTTCACGTTGGTGGGGAAAGCCAGCACCACGGTATCGCCGTCCTGGGTATAGGTTCCGGTGAAGGTGTAGGTCACCAGCAGCACGGGGGCTTCTTCGGTGGCTTCCTTCACGGTGCCGTCTTCATTTTCCTGGTGCAGTTCCTTCACATATTCATAGGTGCCGTCGTCCTTGAGGGTCAGGGTGTTCACTTCCACGCAGCCCAGAGCGGTCACGAAGCCGTTATGGAAGGTGTTCTGGGTGATTTCTTCCAGGGTGTACTTCTTGGTGTAAACGCCTTCAGCGGAAGCGGTCACAACCAACGCGGCGCACAGGGCCAGGGCCAGAACCAGAGCAAGCAGCTTTTTCATAAATACGTCCTCCTTTAATGTCGTAACGGTGCTTTTTCCGTTCGTCACGCGCATCATAAACCATGCCTGTTTGTGTTTCAACGCAAATCGCGTAACCTGAAAGATTTTAAGCGTAAACTAAAAAACGCCTTGACGGCAGGAAAGGGCAGTGCGATAATATCATTAAAAAGAGGTGAACACAAGATGAATGCCTGGCTTGCGGAACAATTGGGCGAATACACCTATCGTTTCTATACACTTTCTTCCGAACAATTGCAATTTGTGCTTGCGGCGCTGTTTTTCTGTCTTTCCCTGCGTCGGAAGCCCCGCTTTTTCCTGCGTTTGCTGCTGGGCCTGGCAGCCGGCACGGCGGTGCTGACGGCGGCGATCGTTCTGCGCACGAAAGCGGACAGCCTGGCCGTGCGCATCGTGGTCAGTTTCTTCCAGTATTCTTTTACGCTGCCCCTGATGTTTTTGTGCTTTGACGAGGAGCCTACGCTATTGCTGAAAACCTGGTGCACCAGCATCGCGGTCAAGGAAATCGTGGGCGGGATTTATCCGGTGCTTCAATTCGTTTTGGGCTACGACCCGCACCAAACGCTGCAATTGCTTCCTCTTTATGGAGAACAGTATACAGATTTGAACTGGGCGATCTATTTATCCGTCCATACCCTGCTGTTCTTCTTTCTGTGGCGGCTGGTACGGAAGTTCACATCCCGTGAGCCTTTGGAAAGCGGCAGCCGGAAACAGGCGGTGATTCTGTCCCTGGCGGCGCTGCTTCTGCTGAGCATATTGGGCGCTGTGACCAATCATTACCGGGATGAAAGCCTTGTCCTGTATATCTGCACCCGCGTCTTTGCCATGACCGTAGCGGCGTTCATCCTGATGCAATACGCCGGCTTGGAATTCCGCAGCCGTTCTAAGGCGGAAATCGCCATGATGGATCATGTGCTGTCCGAAGAGAGAAAGCAGTTTGCGCAGATGAAGGAAAACATCGACATCATCAACATGCACTGTCACGATTTAAAGCACCAGCTGGCGGACTTTTCTGGCAGGCTCACTGACCGGGAAATCGCTGAATTGCAGGAGGCTATGGAGATTTACGACAGCAATATCCGCACGGGCAGCGAAGCCCTGGACGTGGTGCTGTATATCCATCAGCTCACCTGCCAGAAGGAAGGCATCATCCTTACCTGTCTGGCGGATGGCGGCGCGCTGTCCTTTATGCGTACCCGGCACATTTACGCCCTGTTCAACAACGCCATCAGCAACGCCCTGGAAGCTGTGCGCAAGGTGAGCGATCCGGAAAGGCGGGTCATCGGTGTGACAGTGGAACAGGCGGGAGACGCGGTGGAGATCGAAGTCACCAATTATTATGAAGGAACCGTTCAGATGAACGGCGCGCTGCCCCAAACCAGCAAAGCGGACAAGGGGCGCCACGGCTTCGGCACCATGAGTATGC
>CADBCX010000046.1 GCA_902793245.1 uncultured Eubacteriales bacterium
TGATGAAAGTGACAGAATTTGTAAATCTCTTCCTGGCTGTCTGCGACAAGATCAATCAGTTTTATTCTGCCAAGATGGAGCAGGAAGATTGGCATTGGAGAACTCCCTTCAAGACGGCGGCAGTAGAAATCAGCAGAGTATTTTCCAAGGAGGAATTGTTCTCCATACTGTTAACAATCTTGTTGTGAAGGGTAACGAAGCAGGGGCCTGTGCGGCCCCTAAACCCTGCACCAGGGCGGTGACCGCCCTGGTGGGGGTCTGGGGCGCATAGCCCCAGCGTAGCCCCTTGTTGGATTTTTGTCCTTTAGAACAAGGCTGGTAAGAATTGAAAAAAAGAAGAGTATGGAACAAAAAAAGCCCCGGCGTTCATCTTCGTCGCGCCGGGGAATTGCGGGATGCCGCCCATCAGCTGATCGGGGGTTTCTTTTTCAGCTTTTCGTAGCTACCGTCCTCCCGCTCGATATAGACCTGGTCGAGGGTAGCTTTCAGATTTTCCTTGAATTCGTCGATATACTGGCGGCGGAGGCGCTGCTGCTCCTCCAGCTCGGAGACGGTCAGGCCCACGGTCTTTTTCTTTCGGGCCAGCTCGTTGATGCGGTCAATGTCCTTTTTATTCATGCGTTGCAGTCTCCTTCCGCAGTTTCAGCCCCAGGAACACCAGCGCGCCGACAACGGCCAGGAACGCGGCGTAGAGCAAATAATGGCTCACCGCCGTGCGGTCGATCATGAACTCGATGCCCACGCCCGCGCCCACGCAGACCGGAATGGAAACCAGCGCGGCAAGGGCCAGGCCCCGCTTTTGATGCCAGGCGCGAATCGCCAGCACGATGATGCCCGTGCCCAGCAGCATCATGGCCATCACCTGCTGCAATTTCACATATGCCTTGATGGTCATGTGCTGGTCGTACCGCAGGCTTTCCAGTAAAATCTGCGCGCCGCCGAACAGCAGCAGGAACAGCAGGAAGGTGTCCCCCGCTTTCCTTTTGGGCGAAATGTCCAGCAGCAGCATGACGGCTAAAATCGCCATCACGGCGGCTTCGATGTAAAAAGTGTTCAGCCGCAGGCCGAAATCCGTTTCCACCGTTAAAAACGTTCCTTTGAACAGCTCGTCGGACAGGAAGCGGCTGACGCCGAATTCCTCGATGCGGCCCTCGCCCAGGCGCTCGCAGGCGGCGAAGATCAGCAGGCAGGGCGCCAATATATCCAACAATCTTGCGGGGCTCTGCTTCGTCAGCTTGGCGGAAACCATCCCGCCAAGGCACGCGCCGATGAGCGCGCCCATCATGGAATAGCCGCCCGTGTTCACCCGCAGCATGGCCCACAGGGGCATGGTCTGGCCTAGGGATTCATCCATGAACCCGAAGAAGAGCCGGGACAGGACAAAGCCGCAGGCCATGGTCAACACGCCAGTCAGGGGCGCGGAACCGGCTTTCCACTTCTGCTTCCGCAGCAGCGCGGCCAGCAGGATCAGCGCCAGGGCCAGGCCCAGGGCCACATGGAATCCAAAGGAATACACTTCCACACCCAGAAAAACGGTTTTCGGGGCGTCCTCACGCAGAGCAAACACGGTTATTTTCCCTCCGAGGGTACGGCGGTGGCGAAGTAGATCACGTCAGCCACGTCCCGCTCCCTGGCTTTATAGTTGTAGATTTCGTTGTTGTACACCATGATGGCGCTGTTGCCGCCGTCCAGGTTGTAGGCTTCCCGGCAGCCCAGGGAGGCCATAAATTCCGCCAGTTCCTGGTGGGTGGCGCCGTCGGAGCCGGAGTTTCCGCGGCCGTCGGCGATCACCAGCACGTAGCTCAGGCTGTCCAGCTGGCCGATGGCGCAGCGGGGCTCCCGCCCGTTGGGGTTGAAGTTGTATTCTTTATCCAGCTTCAGCACTTCGCCGTTCTGCACCAGCGCGGGGCCGAACATGAAGGCGTTGATGATCTTGTGGCCCGTTTCCTTCTCGAACTTGTCCGCGCCAACGGACTTGACGAAGGTATGGAAATCGCCGTTTTCGTCGATGATGAGGATGTCCTTCTGCTTGTTCAGCTTGTCCTGGCGCTTTTCGCCCATGCGGTAGATGAAGCTGTGCTTGGCTTTTTCGTTGGTGTAGTTGTCGCCGTTGATGGCTACGATAGCATTGTGCTGCTTCGCCATGACGGTGACCAGGCCTGTGGTGTCCTTCTTGATGGTCTTGCCCGCGTAAGCGGTGCGCAGCTGGGTCGGGGAGGCCACCTCCACCCAGGCGATGCGCCACACCACGCCGTTTTCTTCCCTCGTTTCCATCTGCACGCGGATGGAGGCGTCCTCGTACCCGTCGGGGGTAAAGAGGGAAGCGTCGGGCTTCATGCCGGCGGAAGTATCAATAGGAAGGGAGTATTCGGAAACCGCTTCGGCCCGGGCGGAAGAAACGAACAGGGGCAGCAGGCCGCTGTCCTCCGCCTCGCTGTCCAGCTGCTCCTGCATGTCCCAGAGGGCATCCTCCAGGATGCTGGGGGAAGAAATGACGAAGGGCGCGGACAGCACCATTGCGGCGCAAAGCACGGTCAAAAGAATACGGACGGATAATTTCATCTTAGTTTTCTCCTTTCACCCGTTCAGCCGGGAACACCCAGGCCTTCTGAATGCGATAGTTGATCACGTACATGGCCACGTCGATGACGATTTTCAGCAGGATATGCAGGAAATCCGCGTGGACGAAGTGATCCAGGAACCCGAACACCAGCGTGGTGACGGCCAGCGCGCACACCGCCAGGATGATGTAGCGGCCCACCGCGCCGGGGGCGTTCTTGGTCTGGAACACGAAATTCTTGTTGAGCAGGAAATTGACCGGCGCGGAGCACAGGCGGGCGATGGGCGTCGCCACCAGCGCTTTGAAGCTGAACGGAATACCCAGCAGCGTGATATCCGGCTCATCCTTGAACACCCAGAACATCATCAGCGACAGCACCGCGTAGTCCACCAGGAAGGAAATGATGCTGGCCGCGCTGTACCGGAAGAAGCTGCCCAGCAGCAGTTTGTAAATGCGCCAGGAGTCCCGGATGGGATGGAAATGGGTGCCCTTGTTTTCCTCGTGGTAGATGGTTTCGATGGTGATGGCCTTCATCGGGATTTTCTGGCCGCTGGCCTGGATGAGCATGTTCATTTCGTACTCGAACCGGTCGCCGGACACGGACAGCATGAAGTCCGTCAGGCTCCTGGGAAACGCCCGCAGGCCGGTCTGGGTGTCGGGCAGCCATTGGCCGTAGAGCACCCTGAACACGCCGCTGGTCAAGCGGTTGCCGAAGCGGGATTTGGGCGGCACGTTGGGGTTATTCTTGGAAAAGTCCCGGCTGCCCAGCAGGATTTCTTCCTTGTCGCTCAGCGCCGCCGCCAGCTTCAGCGTGTCCGGCACGGTATGCTGGCCGTCGGAGTCGGCGGTGATCATGCCCTGGAGCCTGGTATGCTCCTTCAGGTAGGCAAAGCCCGTGCGCAGGGCCGCGCCCTTGCCCCGGTTGACTTCATGGTGCAGCACATGGCAGCGCTCCCAGCCCGCGATCTCGTCAAAGAATTTCTGGTATTCCGCGCTGGACCCGTCGTCCACCACCAGAATCAGGCCAAAGTCCGCTGCTAATAGTTCTTTTACATAAGCGGGCAGGCGTTCGTCCGGGGACAGGGAGGGAATCAGTACGCAGCATTCCTGTGGCTTCATCTTTTGGCTCCTTTGTGGTAAGTTCTAAGCGGTTTTGTTTGTTCTATTCGTATCTGTTCAACCGCTCGGTTTGAGAGAGTACAGAGTTCAGAGTACAGAGTACAGATTGTTTTGTGGTGTTCATGGCAGAAATACTAATGAACAGATTTCATGGAGCGGTTTGTTTTATGTGAATCGTTTTCACAATATTTTCTCTGTACTCTGTACTCTCGTTCCCCATTTCACTCGAAAAAAGGGGACAACTGAACGCTTCCTTCCATTCATCCTGGAAACTGTCACATAAGCGTATCCAGATAATCCAGCAGCAGCGGGCTTGCGTCCAGGCCGGAATAAGCATTCAGGAAATCCTCAAATTGTTTCCGGCTCACCAGCCGGAACGCAAACTCCTTTCCATACGCCTTGAGAAACGCGTCCGCGCCGCCCGGCAGGAAATCGTCCAGGGCCAGCAGCAGCGCCGCTCCCCGGCCGTAAACCACGGTGCGGTAGTCCTGGTAGTTATTATAATAGGAAATGGGACTGCCGGGGGTCAGGCTGCCGGGCACATGCTCCATCATCGGGGCGTCCGCCCGGTAGTATTTGAGGGCTTCAAAGCTGCCTTGGCCGTAGCGCTTTCCCACGTAGCGCAGCATGGCATATTCGCACAGCGCTTCATCCTGCCAGGGAGACAGCGCCTGATCGGAGCCCACCAGGGCGTAAAACCACTGGTGCGCCGTCTCGTGGGCGACGGTCAGCTCCAGGCTGTCGGACTTTTCAGCCAGATACTGGTCTTTTCCGATCATGCACAGAGCCGGATACTCCATGCCGCCGAACGGAAAATCCGCCTTGCAGACGGAAAGCGTGGGATACGGATATTCCCCGTACAGCGCCGAAAAGGTTTCCAGCGCTTTTTTTGCGTCCTCCAGCGCCCGCTTTGCCTCGCCGCTGTCGGCGGCATAGGAGAGAACCAGCGTATTCCCCGCTTTCCCCTGCGCCACGGCGGCGCGTTCGTACACGCACAGGGCCAGATCCCGGGCCGCGGGTAAATCGCCCTGCCAGCGGCCCTCCTTCTCCCGGGGCAGAGCCGCGGAGCAGGCGGGCACGTACCCTTCCGGCGCTTCCAGCGTGACGTGGAAATTGGCGCATTCGCTGACAAATGGATCGCCGATGGGCGTGTATTCGTCTGTTCGCCATTCGCCGTCCCCGTACACCGACAGCAGGGGCAGAACATTTCCCAGCTGCCAGCAGCCGCCCGCATAGCCCGTGCGGTAAGCGCAATGGGGAATCTTCGCCAGGCACCGGAAAAACAGCGTGCCGCTCTCCCCCGGTTCCAGCGTGGGAATAGAAATGTTCAGGGCGGTTTCGTCCCCGTTGACAAATTCGTGGTTCGCCGCCTGTCCGTTCCATTCCACGTTGTACAGCGCCAGCCCGCCGGGGGAAAAGCCCTCCGGATAGCAGGCGTCGTACAGCTCTTCCAGCGCAGCCGGGCTGGTTTCTTCCTTTTGAAAGGCGTTGAGCCACGTTCTGAGCACAAGATGATCGAGGGTGGAGGAGGTGCCGTTCCGGTACTGGATGGTTTCAGAGATGGCCAGGGCGCTTTCCTCCGGCAGCAAACGAAGCTCCACCCGGTAATCCGTCAGCCCTTCCGCCGCGGCGGGCAGGCCTTTTCCGGGGCTTGGAATTCCGCCGCCGCCGCGAAGCAGGAGCCAGGCCGCCAGCCCGGCCAGCGCCGCAGCCAGGCAAACCAGCGCCGCGGTTCGCCGTCCGCGCGCCAAGGCCCAAGGTATTATACACCTCTTTCGCTCCATTTTCCAGCCCCTTTCCCTGATTTCCTGCCTATTATAACACAGGAAGCAGCCATTTTCCTGCATTCAACCGGAAAAAAAGGAAAATTTACGTTTCATTCACAGGGTTCCGGCGGTCCCAATATTTTTTTAAAAAAATTTTTTGTAAAGAGCAGGAAAAAAGAAAGTTACGCCGAACAGATAGAAAATGGCCACTACTATGGAGAGGTATGAAGATGCCCTACACCATCGCACGCTACGCCGGTTACTGCGCCGGCGTCCGCCGGGCTATGGAAATTGCTTTCCAGGCCGCGCGGGAAGCCAGGGAACTCGGCGTGAAATGCTATTCCCTCGGCGAGCTGATTCACAACCCGGAGGCGGTGAGCGCCCTTCGCAAGGAAGGCGTCGTATCTATCGACCGGGTGGAAGAAGCGGAGAAAGGCAGCATCATCCTGCTGCGCAGCCACGGCGTGTCCCCCCAGGTGGAGGAGCAGTGCCGGCGGCAGGGGCTCATCATCCGGGACACCACCTGCGGCTCCGTCCGGGCGCTGCATACAATCGTCCGGGAAGCAGGAGAAGCGGGTATCCCCGTGATCCTGGTGGGCGAGCCCGACCATCCCGAGGTGCAGGGAACCGCCGCCTGGTGCGCCGGGCCGTGCTTCATCGTCCAAAGCGAAGCGGACGTGGAAGCGCTGCCCGATCTGGACAGGCCCCTCGCCGTATCCCAGACCACCTTTTCCCTGGCTGCGTGGGAAAGGATCTTAAAGCGGCTGGAAACGCGCTATCCGCGCCTTGACGCCCGCTGCACCATCTGCCCCGCCACGCAGAAGCGGCAGCAGGAGGCGCAGGCCCTCGCCGCCAAGGTGGACGCCATGGTGGTGGTCGGCGGGAGAAGCAGCGCCAACACCCGCAAATTATATGAAGTATGCCGGGCCATCTGCCCGCGCACCATTCTGGTGGAACGTGCCGCCGAAATCCCGGCGCACTTTATTGATATCCACAATCATCACATAGGAATAGCCGCCGGCGCATCTACACCGGATTGGTCATTTAAGGAGGTTGTCACACGCATGAACGACATGGAACACATCGACCAGGAAACCCAACAGGAACCCGTCGCCCAGGCTGAGCAGGAAGCCGCCGCTCCCGTTGAGCAGGAAGCTCAGGAGCCCCAGGCGCTCACCATGGAAGACATCGAAAAGACCGTGGTTCGCATCCGCACGGGCCAAACCGTTACGGGCACCGTGGTACAAATCACCGACGACGAAGTGTGCGTCAACATCGGCTACAAGTCCGATGGGCTGATCAAGCGCTCCGACTTGGTGGATCAGGACGTGAAACTCGGCGACGAGATTGAGGTCGAGGTCGTCAAGGTCAACGACGGCGAAGGCAACGTCCTGCTCTCTCAGCGCAACATCGTCAACCGCAAGGCCTGGGACGCGCTGATGGAGAAGTATGAAAAAGGCGAATACATCGACGCCGTGGGCAAGGAAGCTGTCAAGGGCGGTTTGCTGGCCAGCGTCGAGGGCGGCGTGCGCGCCTTCGTGCCCGCTTCCCAGCTCGCCCAGCGCTACGTGGAAAAGATCAGCCAGTTCGTAGGCCAGCCCATGAAGCTGAAGATCATCGACGTGGACAAGCAGAAGAAGCGCATCGTGGCCAGCCGCAAGCAGGTCATCGAAGAAGAAGCCAAGGCCAAGAAGGAAGCGGCCTGGGAGCGGCTTGAAGTGGGCGCTGTCGTGACCGGCATCGTCCGCCGCTTCGCGGACTTCGGCGCGTTTGTCGACCTGGGCGGCGTGGACGGCCTGATCCACATCACCGACCTGGCCTGGAACCGGGTGGCCCATCCCAGCGATGTGCTGCAGGTGAACCAGGAGATCCAGGTGAAGATCAAGTCCCTGGACCGTGAACGCGAACGCATCCAGCTGGGCTACAAGGAACTCATGCCCAAGCCCTGGGACAACATCGAAGAAAAGTATCCCGTGGGCGCTATCCTGGAGCGTCCCGTGGTGCGCATCCGCCCCTTCGGCGCGTTCATCGAGCTGGAGCCCGGCGTGGACGGCCTGGTGCACATTTCCCAGGTTGCCCCCACCCGCGTCGCCAAGGTGGAAGACGTGCTGCAGGAAGGCCAGATGGTCATGGTCAAAGTGCTGGCCGTTGACCCCGAAGCCAAGCGCATCAGCCTGAGCATCCGCCAGGCCCTGGAGGATGAATCCCAGCTGCCCGAAAACCTGGACGAGATTCCCGGTGAAGCGGAAGAAGCTCCCGTGGAAGAAGCGCCCGCCGCTGAGGAAGCTCCCGCGGAAGAAGCGCCCGCCGACGCTGAATAATCTTTCGTACCCCCTGCCGCGCCCGCATTACTGCGGCGCGGTGTTTTGTTGTCAGAGAGGACAGAGCAGAGAGTGCAGAGTACAGAGTACAGAGTGCAGATAATATAGAGTGTGCATTCGGGCAGTAGCTTTTTTGGGCAGACTATATAAATCTGTACTCTGTACTCTGAACTCTGTACTCTATACTCAATGTTCTTCCATTTCCTCCGGAGGTTCGACCCATGAAAAAGTGTATTCTCTTGTTTACCCTTCTCGCCCTGCTCTCCTGCGTTCCCGCCCTGGCCGAGGAAGCGCCCGACCTGACCAGCCAATGCAAGATCACGGTCTCGTCCCAATCCAAGCGCGCCGCCAAAATGACAGACCGGGACTACCTCACCGGCTTCATCAGCGACAAGCAGAAGAATGCCAGCATCGAGATCGTCGCGCCCAAAGGCCAGCCCATATACGGCGTGTACGTTTGTTTCGGCGGCAAGCTGGTTCCCTGGGTGGTGGAGGCGAAGCACGGCGGCAAATGGGTGGGCGTGTACCAGAGCGAAGGCGAGTTCGCCCATGAATACGCCCCGCTCCCGGAAGGGGAAACGGATATCCGCGTGCGGGTGAACAGCGATAAACAGGCGGTGCTGGCAGTGAGCGAGCTGTTTGTGTTCGGCGAAGGCGAAACGCCCGCCTTTGTGCAGTGGTGGCATAAGGCTGAAAAGGCCGATCTGCTGGTGCTGTCCGGCCATCCCGACGATGAGATCCTGTTTTTCGGCGGCACGATTCCCTATTACGCCGCGGAACGGAATATGCAGGTGGTGGTGGCTTACCTGACCAGCGGCAACATGAGCGACCTGATCAAGAACAACCGGGTCACCGGCCGCCGCAGCGAGCTGCTCAACGGCCTGTGGGAAATGGGCCTGCGGAATTATCCCGAGATCTACGATTTCTGGGACAAGTTTTCCAAGAAACTGGACAGCGCTTACGAAGCCGTCGGCAAGAAAAAGGTGCAGGAAACCATGGTGGAGCTTTTGCGGAAGTACAAGCCCGAAGTTGTTGTGACCCATGACGTGAACGGCGAATACGGACACGGCATCCACCGGGTCTGCGCCGATGTGATGCAGCACTGCATCCCCGTGGCGGCTGAAGCTGCCAATTACGCCGACTCCGCCCAGAAGTACGGCGCCTGGCAGGTGAAAAAGCTGTACCTGCACATGTATAACCAGAATGCCATCGAAATGGACTGGGATCAGCCCATGGCTGCTTTCGGCGGACGCACGGGCTACCAGGTGGCCGAAGCAGGTTACCAGTGGCACGTGTCCCAGCACGAGGCGGGCCAGAAGAATCCGGAAACCGGCAAGTTTGAATACTTCATCGTGGAACCCCGGGACAGCAAATACAGCTGCTACCGCTTCGGCTTGGCCTACTCCACGGTGGGATACGACGTGATCGGCAGTGATTTCTTTGAAAACATTCCGGGGAATTGAGCAACATTTCAGCAGAGTGTGGAGTGTGGAGAGTGAAGAGTGGAGTTTGATAAAGTAAAATGCTTTGTCCTCGCTGGAATGAAAAACAAAAAAGTAATCATTCTATCACTCCACTCTTCACACTCCACACTTTTTTCAATCTCAAAAGCCAAAGGAGTCTCTTTCATGCGCCTGACGACCTTATGCTACATTGAACACAACGGCTGTTACCTGATGCTGAACCGGAACAAAAAAACCAACGACGAAAACGCGGGAAAATGGATCGGCGTGGGCGGGCATATGGAGGAAAACGAATCCCCGGAGGAATGCGCGCTGCGGGAAATCAAAGAGGAAACAGGTCTGACGGTAACAGACCTGCGGCTGCGCGGCATCCTCACCTTCATCCTGCCGGACTGGGGCAACGAACTGACCTTCCTCTACACCGCCCGGACAGATTCGGATGAAATCACTGCCTGCGCCGAAGGGACGCTGGCCTGGATTCCCATGGAGAAAATCTCCGGTCTGCCCCTCTGGGAGGGCGACCGGGTGTTCCTGCCGCTGCTGCAATCCCGGCAGGACTGCTTTTCCCTCAAGCTCATTTACGCCCCCGGCGGCGCGCTGGTGGATGACCGGCTTTCCTGAATTGTGAATTTTCGGTAAAGAAAGCGCTTGCGGGAACAAAGAAAACGGATTTTGTCTTTACATTCCCAGGCGGTTATGTTATACTATCCCGCGGGACGTGATCTGCCCACTGGGGCAAGGTTCGTCCAAGAAGAGGAAAGGGGGGCTGCGGATGCTGGACGAAATGAAGGTGCTCAGCCGTATTGCCCCTGATTTGATGGCGGACATCGGGCGGCGGGCGCAGGTGCTCTCCTCCATCGAAAGCATGCAGCCCGTCGGGCGGCGCGCCCTGGCCGCGAGGCTGAACCTGCCGGAAAGGGAAGTGCGCACGGCGGCGGCGGCGCTCAAGGAGCTTGGGCTGATCACCATGGACGCTGCGGGTATGCAGCTGACGTCCCAGGCCATCGAAGTGCTGGCGGGAGCCCATGACCTGAGCCGCGCCATGTTTGGCCTGACGAAGCTGGAACAAGCCCTTTCCCAGCTGCTTCACGTGCAGCACGTAGTCGTGGTCTCCGGAAACGCGGACAGCGATCCCCAGGTGCTGCGGGAAGTGGGCCGGGCGGCGGCGCACCGGGTGCACAAGCTGCTGCAAAGCGGCATGACCCTGGCCGTCACCGGCGGACGCACCATGAGCGAAATGGCTCACGGCATGCAGTCCGCCACCCCCATGAACGTGATGGTGGTCCCCGCCCGCGGGGGCATGGGCGCTTCTGTGGAAACCCAGGCCAGCGCCGTAGCCGCGGAAATCGCCAAGCACATCGGCGGGCATTACCGGGTGATGCACCTGCCCGATTCCCTGGACGCGGCTGCGCTCCAGGAAATGATGAAACTGCCCGACGTGCGGGAAACCCTGGAGCTTTTACAGCGGGCCGACCTGGTGGTGCACGGCATTGGTCGGGCGGACGCCATGGCCAAGCGCAGGCGGCTGTCTGCCGACGATCTGGAGATTCTGCGGAAAAACAAAGCCGTCGGCGAAGCCTTCGGTGATTTCTTCGACAGCGAAGGCAAAACCGTGCTGAAAACCAGCTCCGTTTCCCTGGGCATCGGCAAAGCCTACAAGGAAAGCAAAATGGTGGCCGTGGCCGCGGGCGAGAAAAAGGCCGAAGCCATTATCGCCGCCACCCGCCACGAAATTCATGATTCATTGATCACCGACGAAGCCGCGGCGCAAAAGATCGTGACATTACTTAAGAGTTAGGAGTGAGGAGTAAACAGTTAGGAGTGAGGAGTTATATAGTGTTTTTCATTTTCCAGCCGTTAAACTTATACATCTATATTAAAACTCCTAATTCCTCACTCCTAACTCCTAACTAATAAAACTCCTAACTCCTCACTGAATAAAACGGTTCCACGGCCCCCGGGCCTTGGTATACAATTCCGGTTATCCAAAAAACTAAAAGGAGTGGCATCTATCATGGCAAAGAAAACCATCGACGACATCAATGTAAAAGGCAAGCGGGTCCTGGTTCGCGTTGACTTCAACGTGCCCATGAAGGACGGCAAAATCACCAACGACAAGCGCATCCAGGCGGCGCTGCCCACCATCAAGAAGCTGATCGCGGACGGCGGCAAGGTCATCCTGTGCAGCCATCTGGGCAAGCCCAAGAACGGCCCCGAAGAAAAGTTCTCCCTGGCTCCCGTGGCCGTGCGGCTGGGCGAACTGCTGGGCAAGAACGTGGTATTCGCCAATGACGACAATGTGGTGGGCGAAAATGCCAAGGCCGCCGTCGCCGCCATGCAGGAAGGCGACGTGGTGCTGCTGCAAAACACCCGCTTCCGCAAGGAAGAAACCAAGAACATCGAAGACTTCTCCAAGGAACTGGCTTCCCTGGCGGACTGCTACGTGGACGACGCTTTCGGCTCCTGCCACCGCGCCCACTGCTCCACCGAGGGCGTGACCAAGTTCACCTCCCCCAACGTGGCGGGCTACCTGATCGGCAAAGAGCTCTCCATCATGGGCAAGGCCCTGGAGAGCGCCGACCGTCCCTTCGTGGCTGTGCTGGGCGGCGCGAAGATCGAGGACAAGCTGAACGTGATCAACAACCTGCTGGAAAAGGTCGACACCCTGATCATCGGCGGCGGCATGGCCTTCACCTTCCTCAAGGCCAAGGGCTTTGAAATCGGCCAGAGCCTGCTGGACGAAACCAAGATCGAATACTGCAAGGACATGATGAAGAAGGCCGAGGAAAAAGGCGTGAAGCTGCTCCTGCCCATCGACACCGTGTGCGTGAAGGAATTCCCGAACCCCATCGACGCCCCCATCGACACCATCGTTGTGGACTCTGACAAGATCCCCGCCGACATGCAGGGCTGCGACATCGGCCCCAAGACCGCCGCGCTCTACGGCGACGCCGTGAAGGCCGCCAAAACCGTGGTGTGGAACGGCCCCATGGGCGTGTTTGAGAATCCCACCCTGGCCAAGGGCACCCTGGCCGTGGCCCAGGCCATGGCGGACAGCGAAGCCGTGACCATCATCGGCGGCGGCGACAGCGCGGCTGCTGTGGAACAGATGGGCCTGGCCGCCAAGATGACCCACATCTCCACCGGCGGCGGCGCGTCCCTGGAATACCTGGAAGGCAAAGTGCTGCCCGGTGTCGCCTGCCTGGACGAAAAGTAATGACGGTTTAGTTCTCTGGGGGAACCATTCTTTGGAGGCCAAAGAATGGTTCCCCCAGGCCCTCTCCAAGAAAGCCATAATGGGTAATAAACTGACGGCTTACTTCGGACGAGGTTAAAGGCATAGAAAACCAAACACCCCCTTTACAGCTTTCTCGGAAGGGGGTCTGGGGGAAACCGCTCTTTGGCTCCAAAGAGCGGTTTCCCCCAGAAAAAAATACATACAAGGAGTTGATTCCCATGCGTACCCCCATTATCGCCGGCAACTGGAAAATGAACAAGACCCCCGCGGAAGCGAAGGTCCTGGTCAATGAACTCAAGCCCCTGGTGAAGGACGCCAACGCGACGGTCGTCGTGTGCGTGCCCGCCGTGGATATTTACGCCGTGAAGGAAGCTGTTGAAGGTAGCAACATCCATCTGGGCGCCCAGAACGTCCACTTCAAAGAGTCCGGCGCGTACACCGGCGAACTCTCCGCCGCCATGCTGAAGGAAGCGGGCGTGGAATACGTCATCATCGGCCACAGCGAACGCCGCCAGTATTTCGGCGAGACCGACGCCACCGTGAACCTGCGCACCCTGGCCGCCGTGAAGGCGGGCCTGATCCCCATCATCTGCGTGGGCGAGCGCAAGGAAGAGCGCGAAGCGGGCTACACCAACGCCCTGGTGGAATACCAGACCCTGATCGCCCTGAACGGCCTCACCGACGAGGAAATCAAGAACCTGGTCATCGCCTATGAGCCCGTGTGGGCCATCGGCACCGGCCTCACCGCCACCGATGAACAGGCCAATGAGACCATCGGCGTCATTCGCGCCGCCATCTGCCGCAAGTACGGCAAGGAAGTGGCCGACGCCGTGCGCATCCAGTACGGCGGCAGCATGAATCCCAAGAACGTGAAGGGCCTGATGACGCAGCCCGAAATCGACGGCGGCCTCATCGGCGGCGCTTCCCTGAAAGCCCCCGACTTCTCCCTGGTTGTGAACTACGACAAATAATCCCGGAAATCAAACGGCGGACGCCTGATCAGCGCCCGCCGTTTTTGTGTTTTCCATTATCTTTCCACATAGGAGAATTTGCAGGAGAAGGTGCAGGAGTATTTTTCATCGCAGGAATAGGTGCCGATTTTCATGCTGTGTTTTCCGTTGAAGGTGAAGATCTGTTTCCACATTCCCAGCGGCTCCACGGTGAACTGGTTGATGGTGCCAAAGTCGCCCTTGGCAA
Source organism: uncultured Eubacteriales bacterium (assembly GCA_902793245.1). Lineage (GTDB taxonomy): Bacteria > Bacillota > Clostridia > Christensenellales > Aristaeellaceae > RUG563. Next base: position 13,665 of record CADBCX010000046.1, read on the forward strand.
TCCGTTTGTTGTTCTCGTAAACGCTCATTTCAAATTCCTTGAAGTTTTTCACCGCCACGTCGTCGTTCAGGTTGACGAAGTAGCCTTCCACCTTGATGTAATCGCTTCCCACGATGATCAAGGTCGGCAGAAACCGGATGTAATAGCCGATCGGCGCGTCCCTTGCGGCCATCGCGGGAAACGCGCTGCAAACGAAGGCAAGCACCAGCAGCAGGGCAACGAGTCTTTTCATGGGATCATCCTCCTTTTTTTGATTCAACGGTTCGGTTTTTCTCTCAGTTCTTCTTACATCAATTATAGCATATCATGTTCTGTTTTAACAGCCATAAAATAAAAATTTTTCTATTTTATGGACAAGCATCATCCGGGTATGCTATGATTTTCACGCTGTATGGATCAGCAGCACAAAGGAGATACTGAATGAATACGCATCCCATATCAAAATCCGGAAAGCTCCGCATCCCGTCCGCGCCGCCGGAGGGAATGGCGCAAACGCCGCCGGAGGGCCTGAGCGCCCAGGAAGCGGCGAAACGCGCGGCGCAGGGCCAAAGCAACCGGCAAACGGCAGAGCCGGGCAAGAGCGTTCCTCGCATCGTGGCGGACAACCTGTTCACGCTGTTTAACCTGCTGAACTTTGCTCTGGCCTTCTGCCTGGCGCTGGTGGGCTCCTGGCGGAATATGCTGTTCCTGGGCGTGGTGTTTTCCAACACGCTGATCGGCACGGTGCAGGAGCTTCGCGCCCGGGCCATGCTGAACAAGCTGCGGCTGCTGGAAGTGCGCGATGTGTGCGCCATCCGGGACGGAAAGGAAACGAAGCTGCCCCCCGACGAACTGGTGCTGGGCGACCTGGTGGTTCTGCGCAGAGGCGACCAGATTCCGGCGGACGCCATGATCACGGACGGCGCCTGCGCCGTGGATGAATCCCTGCTGACCGGCGAAAGCGAACCGATGAACCGCAAGCCCGGCGACCTGCTCATGTCCGGCAGCTTCCTGACCGAAGGCAAGGCGACCGCCCAGCTCATCGCGGTAGGCGACGACAGCTACGCCGCGCGGCTGACCAGGGAAGCGAAGCAGATCCGTTCGCCGAAATCGGAGCTAATGACGGAACTGAATAAACTGGTTTCCCTGGTAAGCAAGCTGCTGGTGCCCATCGGCGTCATCATGTTTTTGCAGCAGGTCTTTCTGCTGGGTCTGCCGATACAGCAGGCCGTGCCCAAAGCGGTAGCCGCTATGGTGGGCATGATTCCCGAAGGGCTGATCCTGCTCACCTCCGTGGCGCTGATGGCAGGCGTGGTGAAGCTGGGGAAACGCAAAACCCTGGTGCAGGAGCTGTTCGGCATTGAAACCCTGGCCCGGGTGGATGTACTGTGCACCGACAAGACCGGCACGCTGACCACCGGGGAAATGGCCCTTGACCGCTTTATCCTGCTGGAAGCGGATGAAAAGGAATTCACCGCGAAGGCAGCGGACTTTATCTCCGCCTTTGACGCGGAATCCGGCACCCTGCGGGCTGTCGCCCAGGCGTTCAAGGTGAATCAACCCCGCCCGGCGACGGCGACGCTCCCCTTTTCCTCGGCCCGGAAAAAATCCGCCGCTTCCTTCGCGGACGGGAAAACGCTGATTCTGGGCGCGCCGTCCTTTGTGGCGGGCAGCGTTCCGCCGGAGGCGAAGCAGGCGGCGGAGGACGGATGCCGGGTGCTGCTGCTGGCGGAAGCGGAAGGGGCGATAGAAAACAGCCAGGTGCCGCCCGTTACGCGGCTGCTGGGCCTGCTGCTCCTGCGGGAAACCCTGCGGTCCTCCGCCAAGGACGCGCTGGGCTGGTTTCGTCGGGAAGGCGTGTCGGTGCGCGTGATGAGCGGCGACGACCCGGTGACGGTGGCTGCCGCGGCAAGGGCTTTGGCGCTTGAAGGCTGCGACAGGATCGTGGACTGCTCCGGGCTGACGGACGAGGAACTGTCCGCCGCGGCGGAGGATTATGTGATTTTCGGCCGGCTGACGCCGGACAGGAAGCGGATATTGGTGGACGCGCTGAAAGCAAAGGGCCGTCACGTGGCCATGACCGGCGACGGGGTGAACGACATTCCTTCCCTCAAGGCGGCGGACTGCTCCATCGCCATGGCGGGCGGCGCGGAGGCCACGGAGCACGCGGCCCAGCTGGTGCTGCTCAACAACGATTTCGGTTCCCTGCCCGCCGTGGTGGCGGAGGGACGCCGGGTGATCGGCAACATCACCCGAACCGCTTCCCTGTTCCTGCAAAAGACGCTGTATTCCTTCGTCCTGAGCGCGCTGAATATCCTGATCGCCCTGTTTCTGCCGCTGAATTATCCCTTCCAGCCCATCCATCTGACCTTCATCGGCGCGCTGACGGTGGGCATTCCTTCCTTCTTCCTGTCGCTGGAACCCAGCAGCGAACGGGCGAAGGGCCATTTTCTCAAACGCATCATCCTGAAAGCGGCCCCCGGCGCGCTGGGTGTGGTATGCACGTCGCTGACGGTGATGCTCCTCAACTTCTTTGGCATGCCCGACAAAGTGGCTTCCACCATCGCCGTGCTTTCCGCGGGCGTGATCGGGCTTTGCAATCTCATTTTGACCTGCCTGCCCTTTTCCAGGCTGCGGGCCGCTGTGTGCGCCCTGATGTGCGCGGGCTTTGCCGGGGCCGTCGCGTTATTTCCCAGTGTTTTTGTTCTCCATACCCAGGCAATGCCCCCGCAGCACTGGCTGTTGTTCTCCATCATCGCCGCAGCTGGTCTGGCGGTGCTGCTGATCGGCAGGCTGCTGGTGCGCCCGATGCTGAAAAAGCTGGAGGAAGAATAGCATTTTTCCTGTTCTTCCTTCGGAATCCCTTGCTTTTTTATTTCTTTCTTGCTACAATATCGGTGATGATTCGTAAGCAGAGTAGTCGCAGGCGCGTCAAGTGTCCATGGACGGGGAGTTGCCATGGGACGAAGCCGGAAATCCGGCGCGGTGCCTGCCACGCATCCCGCTGCACGGTTTCAGCTGCCTCTGCGGATCAAATTTTGTATCTGTCAGGAGGCTTTTTGTATGCAAAAAAACAATTCCGTCCGGGACAAAACGCTCTATAAAACGCCCTTCTCGAAGGCGTACTGGATGCAGGCGGCGTCGGAGTTCAAGCGCTTGGACGTGCTGATTTTCGCGGCGCTGATGATCGCCCTGCGGGTGGCGCTCAAATCCATCAGCATTCCCATCGCAGCCAACCTGCGCATCAACGTGGCGTTCTTCATCAACGCTTTCGGGGCCATGGTGTTTGGGCCGGTGGTCGCTATCGCCGCGGCGGCGGTGTCGGACACGCTGGGCTGCCTGCTGTTCCCCTCCGGGCCGTATTTCTTTCCGTTCATCTTCATTGAAATTGCGGGCTCGCTGATTTTCGCCCTGTTCCTGTACCGCACCGAAGTTACCGCCCTGCGGGTGACGCTGAGCCGGTTCTGCATTGATTTTTTCGTCAACATCGTGCTGAACACGCCCGTCATGTGGCTGTATTACCAGATGATGCTGGGGAAGAACTACCGCATCTTCGACGCCCTGCGC
>CADBCX010000047.1 GCA_902793245.1 uncultured Eubacteriales bacterium
GGATGGGAATTGCTGACGAGGAATTCCCCGCAACAGTGTAATTTGTCCGGTTCGCTTTGTTCATGATGTCGTTGTTCAGCGCGTTCAGCCCGCCGCCGGGTACGGCGGTCAGGTTGCTTGTGGACAGCGTGGCGCCGGATGCGATATTGGTGCTCGCGGTATACAGCCCTTCGGAAAGGGTAGCATGCCCACGCACATAGACAAATTGCCCGGCAGCGATTGCCGCGTGGGTGTTGCCGTTGGCCACGATGGCGATGCTCTCAGGGGTTGCCATGTTCAGCTTTTGCCATTCTGTGTCGTAGCTGGACGCCGATTTTTTTACCAGCGCCTGCCCCGTGCTGCCGTCGGTTGGCACGCCATGGCCGTCCAGGCCCACCACCCGGCCCATGTCCACCGGTTCTTCGCTGCTGCCGTGCCACACCAGCAGATGGCCGTCCACGATCTCAAAGGCCACCTCGTCCTCGCCCACGCGCTGCACCACCGCGTCCCGGCCATTTTCACCCGGCGCGCCTTGCGGCACCGCCATTTCAAGGTGATAATGTCCGTTCTGCTCCGTCAGCACCGCGTCGGCCCCCGCGCCGTGGGCCACGTCGTGCGCGCCGGCAGTCATGTTTTTCAGCTTCGCCGTCTCCGCGTTCAGCGCCGTTGAGCTCTCCCAATAGGTCTGCGCCCGGCTTTCCGCGTCCAGCGCTTCCTGGATGGCTGTCGGATATTGCCGCTCGATCTGCTCGCTGATGGGCGGCAAATCGCCCACGTCCAGATAAAACAGCTCGCTGTTCCAGGCAATGCCGCCGCCCAGGATTTCCACCCAGGCGCGGATGTGGCCCGGCTGCTCCGTCATCGTTGCGGGCACCACCGCCATGCCGTCCCGGATGTTCAGCGCCTCCGGCGTACCGTCCGGCAGCAGCATCAGCAGCTGGGCCGTCTGGTCGTCGGCGATCTGCGGCAGGTCAAAGCGCAGGGTTTCCGCGTCCTGGTCCGTTTCCATGCCGATCTGGTACTGGATCGGCGTCGCCTGCCGCCCGCTGAATCGAATTGTGATCATTCGCCCTCACCTCCATTCTCCTGGTTGTTTTCCTCTCCGCCCGGTTCCGGTTCCGGATCAGGCTCCGGATCGGGCTCCGGATCAGGCTGCATCGCGTCCAGGATGGCCTGCACCGCCGTGTCCAGCGCCTCCAGCGCGTCGATAATCTGCTGGTGCATCGTGTCCATGTCCTGCCGCACCTCCTCTATAGCGTCCGTGTTCAGGGCGATCAGCTCTGCCAGCGCCGTGTCCTCCCGGCCCAGGTCGTCGATGGCGTCCGCGTTGTCGCTGATGCTGCCCTCCGCGTTGGTCATTCGGGTCCTCAGCGCCGCCACCTGGCTGCCCACGTTGCTGATAATCTGCATGTTCCGCCGGAAGCTGGCGTCGTATTGGCGAATCTGGGCCAGTGTTTTTCCCAGCTCGTCCCGCAGCGCTCCGCTCAGCTGCTCCGCGCCGATCACGCCCGCGCCCAGGTTGTCGCTCTCGATGTTTTGGCCCATGTGCCGCACGCCTTCCTCCAGCGCCTCCACATACGCCCACAGCGCCTCCAGGCTCCGGTCGCCCGGCCTGCGCGGTATCTCGCCCAGGATTGCCACGCGCCCACCTCCTCCTGTTTCTTATGCTATCAAATCCCGCCAAGGAAAAAGAGCCCGAAAAAAAGCCCCCCGAAGGGGGCCGGATGAAACATTATTTCTCCTTTACATGCTCCTGTTTTGCTTTATTCTGATTTTTCACCCAACCTTGAATTGTGCTCAGCCTGCTTTTCCGGCTGTATCCCGCAGCCTCGTATGCTGTCAGCAGCAGCGCCTGATAATCCGCAGCCTCCGTTCTCTTGCCGCTGTTGTAAAGCTCCAGGTATTTCCCCTTTCCATAGCTTGTGATAGCGCTGGATATGGCGGACCCGAACGTGTCGCTTGCTATATAGATTTCTTTGATTACCTGCTGCACCTTCGCCGGTTTTCCCGTATCGATTGCTTCGCGCAGGTACCGCCACATGTTCCAACTCGGTGCATTCCTGTCCGCAGCGTATTTCAGCTGATAGTCCCATTTATCAAAGGCCCAATACAGTGTATAGGTATCTTCTATCCCCGCCACTTTTTTCAGCATTTCTTTTGCCTGGGCCTTGTTCAGCGTTCCGTCCTTGTACATGTCGCCGATTGTATCTTTCATGTGGCTTCTGATGTCGTCCATTTCAAATCCATGGTCTGTCAGCTCCTTAATGGCCGCGTCTGTGCTCTTGCCTTTTCTGATGGCTGTGTCCAAATCCACATACTTGGAATAGTTCGGGTCGTCTTTGGTCTGCTGCTTCTGGTAATCCCATTTGTCAAAGTCAAAATAGATTTCGTCCGCGTCCTTCATGTCCGCGTACCGGCGCAGCATCTTTTCCGCTTCCGCTTTGGTCACGTCCCCGTTCTTGTACAGCTTCCCGATCTCCGTTTCAATCGCCTGCACAAGCTCCAATTCCGTATAGCCATGGTCAAGCAGCTTTTGCTTTTCCTCCTTGGGTATATCCTTCCCGGCAATCACGGCTTCCATCACGTTCCCCAGCTTGCTGTATTCCCATTCCTCGTCGTCTGTGTGTTTTTGCTCCTCCCTGTATTTATCGATTGCGTAGAAAGCGGTATCCTCTTTCATGTTGAAAAGCTCGCCCAGCATCTCAACGGCCTTCTTTTCTCCAAGCAGCCCCTTGTCCACCGCGCCATAGATTCTGATCTTCAATCCATTGTCAATGGTTTTCGTTTTCACTTTCTTTGTTTCTTCCAAATACCCCCGCAGCTCGTTGTATTTGTCCATGTCCCCCTTGATCAGCGCCTGCTCCATCCGATCATAATACGCCGCGTTGCTGGGATCCCACAACTTCACAAAGCTGTTCCAGCTTGTTTCGTCCAGCACCGAATACAGGATATCCCGTCCGCTGGTTTCCCCGATGGGGCTGCTGGCGCCGCCGAAGGTGTTCATGATAATGCCGCTCACATCCCGGTAAATGTTCCGCACCGGCACGCCGAACATGTTGCCTGCCATGCCCGCCAGGTTCATCCATTCGTCCACGTCCGGCATTTCGCCCTTCTTCATGTGCTGTTCCATTTTGCGCCAGGCGTCGATCATGTTGCCGATCACGGCCATGTCCGCCCGCTCCACGTCGTAGCCTTGGAGCGAGCTCACGACGTCCCGCGCAATGGGGATCATGCTGGCGATGCCCTCGATGCTCAGGCTGTCGGTAAAGTTTGAAGCGAATTCGGAAAGGTACTTCTCCACGATGGTGGTGCCCTCGTCCTTCTTCCGCCGCAGCGCCGTCGCGATGCTCTGCAGCAGGCTGTTCACGAACGTCCCGGCCACGAACACGCCCAGGGCCCGCGCCGCTTTTCCTCTCGCGCCCGGCGCGTTGTTCTTGAGGTCCAGCGCTGCGTCCATCATCATGTTGATCCACAAGGTCGGCTCCGCCATGAAGCTGGTCACGATCTTGTCCATGGTGCTGGTGCTCCGCATCCATTCGGATTTGGCCATGCTGCTGTCGTATACCTGGGTTGCCCGCATCACCTCGTCGAACCTCCGGGCCACCGCCTTGTTGAAGTCCTCCGTTCCGCGCTTGTAATCCGTCCGGTCGTCGATTTCCGCTTCGATGGCGCTGTACATGTACACCCAGGTGATTTCGTCGGCCTTCTCCGCGCCTAATCCTGTCGCCCAATCTATTTTATCTTTCAGCCAATTTAATTTCCCGTCCTGCTCCACGCTGTCCAGCAGGGTGTTGGCGAAGCTGCCGCCCGTGTTGGTGTCGAATCCGCCCCACTGTTTCAGGTTGGCCACGCCCGAATTGGCGTACATCCTTTCCTTCGTTGCCTTGAATCCGCCGTGCTCATGCAGGCCTTTCCCAAAATACCGGGGATTGACCATGCTCATGGCGCGCACAAAGGCGCTGGGCTGCTGCAAAATCACGCTCATGTTCGCCGCCACGCTGCCCTTTTTGAACAGGCTGATAAACTTGTCGCTCATTCCGCGCTCGTCGCCCATTCTGTTCCCGTTTGCGTCCCGGATCAGCTGTTCCAGATAGTGCGCGCCCTCCTGGCCCAGGGCCCGCTCGATCTCCTTTTTCACGCTCTCCGGCGCGAACACTTCTCCGGTTTCCGTTTCCAGGCCGCCCACCACGTAATTGGTCACCCGCTGCAGGTTGTCCAGCTTCTCAGCCATCACACTGTACCGGGCCATCTCGTCCACGTGCTCGGCCCATATATTCGTGAAAGAGTCCAGTTTCAGCGGGTTCATGGCGTTTTCCGTCAGCGCGTGCGACGATCCCATGTATTTGATCTGCTTGTCCGGCTGGCCCTTGGCGTCTGTGCTGTTCTTCCCGCGGAAGTTCCGGTCTGTCGGATAGGGGAAATACCATTTTTCCCCGAATTTTTTCCAGCCAAACATGCGCATGCTGGCCTCGTTGCCCTTCTCCGCCATGTTCTCAGACAGGTATTTCACCATCGTTTCCACAAATCCGCGCTGTTCGTCGGTCAGGTAGTTTTTGATCCGCGCCACGTCGGCGTCCGAAAGCACGTGCGACTTCGTAAAGTTCACGCCCTTCATCTTTTTCACGTCCGCGTCGTTCCGGTCATAGGTAAAGCCGCCGCGCCGCAGGTGGGCCGCGCTCTGGGTTTTGTTCCGCCTCTCGCGTTCCGCCCAGGCGTACAGGGTCATTGCCTGTTCTCTTGTCAGCTCGATGGTATCCCCGGCGCTGGTCTGGAACCGCAGATGGTTCTTGTCGTGTATCCAGTCATTCAGGTGGTACTTTTCCGCCGCTTTGTCAAAGGCGCCCTTGGCGTCCTTGATGATGAAGGCCACGTCGCTTTCGCTCCGGATCATGTCGTTGATCAAATCCCCCAGCGTGCCGCCCACCTGCTTGGCGTAGTACACCGGCGTCATTTCCTTGAAGCCCACCTTCCGCAGGAAGGCCAACACCGGATTGCTGGACGCCTCTTTTTTTTTTTTTATCTGGCCCATTACGGCCCCGGCCAGATCGGACACCTTCCGTTTCCTGCCGTTTACCTCAATTTCGTTTTCCTCCGTCACCATCTTGTACATGTTCTGCACCGCGTCCCGCACGGCCTCCAGCTCCTGCATGGTCATATCCCGCAGCGCCTTGGCCTTGCCCGCGTGCTCCTCCAGCCATTCCAGCTTGGCCAGAATGTCCGGGTCATAGGCCGCCGCCTCCGCCGCGTCGTGCAGCTGGCTGTCCGCCGCCCATTTCTTGAGCTTCATATAGAGTTCTTTGGCTTCCTGCCCGCTGAAAATGGCCCGGTCAACGCCCAGGTTATTCAGCATCCGCTCCATGGCCCCGCGCATGGCTTCGGGAATGTGGCGGTTATCGGTGCCCTTCACCAGCATGGTTTTCAGCGGTTTCACGTTGCGCTTGATCTCGTTGATCACGCCCTGCTTTGCTTCCCGCTCCGCCTTGCTCTGCCGGTCTTTTTCCAGCCGCTCCCGGTATTTTTGCTGATACTCCGCCCGCGCCGTGTTCATGGCCTGCCGGGCCTCCTGCCGGTACTGGTTCACCAGCGCCCGCGCCTGATCGAACCGCTCCTGATACTCCGCCCTTACCTCGCTCTTTTGCTTGTAGGCCCCCGGCACGTCGTAGAAGTCCAGCATCAGGTTCAGCGCCCCGTCGGTGCTCATGGCCCCGATATTCGCGCCAAATTCGCCCGCGAATTTCTTTTCGTGCGCGTTTTCCAGGAAAGCGTCGATGATGCCCGGCATGTCCGCCTCCGCCGTGTCCTCGGCAAACAGCCCCGGATTCAGCGGGTTCAGGCTCTCGCGCCACACGTCGGCCAGGGTCACGGTGGCGCTGTTGCTGATTTTCAGTTTCCCGAAGTTCTTCCGCATGAAGTCCCCCAGGCTGCCATAGGTGCCCTTGATCTCGCTCTTCTGATCCGGCGTAAGTTGGAACCGGTTTGTCCGAAGAATGCGAACGGCCTCCCGCGTGCTGTCGTCCATCTCCACCAGCGCGCCCGGCGCCTGCTCCAGCACCTGCTGATAGAATTCCTTCGCATAGGTCAGGATTTCGCCCACGCTGTACCCCTGCTTTTCCATGGCCTGGTACATCGTGCGCAGTCCCTTGCGGATCGCCCGGTCGCTCAGCTTGGTGGCCGTGTCCGCTTTGATCCTCTCCACCATCTCGCCCAGCCGCTTTTCAAACGCGCCCGGCTTGATCAGGGCATTCTCCCCGCCCTGTGTGGTCTGCTCGTGCATCCGCATCAACAGCTCCAGCGCTGCCCGGCTGTCCTCGTCCTGCCTGATCTGGGCGTACAGTTCCGCGTCGTCCCGCACACTTTCCGCCGCGTCCGCCTGCTGCCTGGGCTGGCTGGGCAGGCTGTACCTGTTTTTTCCGTTGCTGTTCTGAACATCCTCCAACGTTTCCATGGTCACGCTATTCTGCATGGTCATATTTGCAAAGTGATGATACAGCTCTTGTTCCGCGTGAATAGCTTCGTTTACATGGTTTTCTGATGTCTGCCCATAGTTCTCGTGCATGTTAGGCACGCCATCACTCCCGATGTAAGATAGCTGCCATTTCACTCCCTGCCGCGTGCTCGGCGTCAGAATCTCCATGCGTCCATCCGGTTTTCTGATCTGTATCCCCATCAACCCATTTTTCTGGATGATGGATTTGATGGCGTTTTCCCGCTCTGCTATTTTGTTCTCGGCTTCCTCCTGCTCCTGTTCTCCGTATTTAAAAGCATAGGCCGGGTCAATGTCCATGGAAGGAAGCGTTACTTCGCCATTGTGCAGGCTATACTTTGCCCCATTGGAATGTGCATTTTCCGCACGTTCTTTTTCGGCCGCCATTACCTGCTCCGCCGCATAGCTGGCCACGCGGATATCCGGCCCGTTCACGGTGTCCAGGCCCTGCCGCACCAGCGCCACGTTCAGGGCCACGCCGCCGCGCTTGTACTCCAGCAAAGCCTGGCGGTATTTGGCCAAGCCCTCTTCGTATTCGTCCATATGCGCCTGAATCCATGGCCCCTGGGTGTCCATGAATAGCTGAGCAAGGAACGCCGTCAGGCTGTTTTCCCGATCCTCCACCGTCATGTCGCCCTGCATTTCCTGCCGGTACTGCTGCACGGCCTGGTTCTGTTCCAGCGCCGCCGACGAATCGTTATAGCCCGCCTGTGCCTGCCGCCACGCCTCCGCCGCCTGCCGCATGCCCTCCTGCCACATGCTGCTGATCCGGCCCAGATAATCCACGTCGTCCTTGAGCGCCGCCACCTCCGGGCTGCTCTTTGCCAGCCGGTTCAGAATATCCTTGAATTTTTGATAGGTGTTCGTGATCCATTCTTTGATCTTTTCGGCGGTGCTCTTGCTCTGCTTCATCAGCTGTTCCATGTTCTCCCGGGTGCCGATCACGTCCAGCATGCTGTCCGCCACGATCTCCTCGGTCGCCTCCTCCGGTGTCAGTTCCTGGCCCGCCTGGTCGCGGTATTGCTGCATCACTTCCCGGATTCGTTGGTCGATGTCGTACCCGGCAACCTGCCGCAGCTTGTCCAGCACAAAGTCCGTGATGTTCTTTGCCATGTCCGGCGAAAACTGGGAAATGAAGTGGAACCCCTCATGGCTGGCCGCCTTGGTGATGGCCCCTTCCTCCGCGTCCAGGGCGATGTATACGATGTTCGTGCCCTTCACATATTTGCCGTTCGCGTCGTTTTCCAGCTTGTCCACCACGCGATACTGCATGCCAAATTCCCGGCCCACCCGGTCCAGCATTTGCAGCATAGCGTTCACCCGTTCGCCTCCCTGTTTGATCCCGTCCCGCACCCGATCAAACAGCACGCCCACGGCGTCCGCCCCGGCGTTTTTCACCGTCCTGTATCCCGCCGCCTGCGCCTCCTGGGCGTTGCGTTCCTCAGCCTGGGCCTCCGCGCGTTCATATGCCTGCCGCCCGGCGCGCCATGCGCTGTTGGCCTGCTCCTCGGTCAGCATGTCGCCATAGATGGATTTGATATTTTCGGGCATGATCCCCTTTTTTGCCGCGTCGTATACCCTGCCATAGCCCGCCGCGAAGTTCTGCGCCTCTCTGGCCTTTCCCGCGGCTTCTCCCGCTTCGCTTGCCCCGGCGTCCAGCACCCTGGTGGGGTTTTTGCGCTCCGCCCCGTCCGCGGTTTCCGCCGTGTCCGCTGCCGCCGGGCCTTTGATTGCCTGCCACTGGGCGATCATGTCCGCCGCCGCGTCCTGGTCGTCCATCTGCGCCGCCGCCCGGATCACCGCCGCGGTCCCCTCGTCCACGTCCGCGTCCTCCAGCGAAATGCTTTCGCCCGCGTCCGTGTCGATGCGCACGTCCGTTCCGTCCATGCCAAGGCCCGTAATATTCCGGCTTCCCTCCTGCCCCTTCACCCGGATGGGTACTTTCCTTTCCTGCCTCGGCGCTTCCTCCGCCGTCTCCGCGGGTGTCACCGTCTGCCCGGCTCTTGCCGCCTGCCGCTGCTTGGCCTCCGCCTCCTCCATGCCCGGCATCGGCTCAAACTGCACCGGCTCCAAGCCTTCCCCTTGAGGGGAAGGTGCCGCGTCAGCGGCGGATGAGGTGTCCCCGCTTTCATTTTCCCCGCTGAACAGCGCGTCCACAATTGCCAGCGCCGCCTTGTTCTGTGCGATGGCCTCCACCTGCTCCGGCGTCAGGTTGTCCCCCTCCATCATGTCCGTGATAGCCTCCGCCGCCGCCTTGTCCATGGCCCCGGTTGCGTTCGCCAGCTGCAGGGCCACATCCGCTTCCACGATGTTGCGCATCACGCCCCGCACTTCCTCGGCCTGGGTCTCGCTCAGCAGCCGGAACAGCTCGCCCACCTGCCGGGCGTTGGCTTTGCTGGGGTCGATCTTCGCCGCCAGCTCCGCAATGCGGTTCTTTTTCGGCAGCAGCGCCATCTTTTCGCCTTTCGTGTCCAACTTCGCTTCCCGCAAAGCGTCCTTGGCTTCCCGCAAAGCGTCCTGGGCTTCCGCCTGTTTCTTTTCGTCGGCCTTCGCCTGCTTCGTGTCGGCCTTCGCCTGCTTCGTGTCGGCCTTTGCCTGCTGCTCCGCCGCCTTCGCGTCAGCGTAGGCCGCTTTGCCCGCTTCCCATGCTTCCGTCCATTGCTGGCCCACGTTTTTCGCCAGGCTCACCAGGCTTTCCACCGCTTCCTTAGAAAACCCGCCGCCCACGGCCTTGTCCACCTGGCTGGTGTATTGGCTGCTCTGGACGTTTTCCGCCGCGCCGAAGCCCAGGCCCATCAATATGCCGCCCACGCCATCCATGATTGCGCTGGCCCAGAAATCGCTTTGCGCTTTCGCCATGGCCTCGTCGGGGTTCAGCCCCAGCTGTTCATATCTGTCCGCGTCCAGGGCGATCTTGCGTTCATCCCCCCGGATGAGATAGTCCGCGATCCCGTTCCCGATGCTGGTGAAAAATTCTTCCGAACCGTTCACCCCGGCTTCCTTCAGCGCCGCCTTGATATCCACCATCGCGCGCTCGACCCTGCTCATCAGCTCCTTTTCCCCGATCTTGTGCCCGTTCTCGATCAGTTTGCCGATGCTGATTTTTTCAAACAGCGTTTCGTTGATGCCCGCCGTAAGGCCCATCAAAAGCGCCGTTCCGTTGTTGCCGCCCTGGTCGTATACCTCTTGCATGGCGGATTGCGCCGCGCCGGTGCCCAGCACTGCCGCGCCTGTCCATTCCGCGATCATCTTCGCCTTTTCCGCGGAATTTGCCAGCCCGCCCAGCGCCGCGCCCAGCTGGCCCGCCGTGAAGGAATCAATGCCGCTCATGCCCGTGCTGTATAAAAAGTCGAACACATCCACGTCCTGGCCCAAAATGTTTACGTTCCAATCCACCTGGTTCATCACGCCCTGCCGCGCGCTGTCGGCCAGCGTGCCGGGAAGCTGCGCCGCGCTGTACCTGTCTACGGGCTTTTGTTCGCCGCCCAACATCCCGGTGACCCAGTTGGCAAAGTTCTGCCCCGCCATATCCAGATACCCCACGCCCCTGGCAATGCTCAGCGGCACCGAAAGAGCGCTTGCGCCGATTGCTCCGCCCACGCCGCTTTCGCCGAAGGTCTGGAAAGCCGTCGCCATTTCCTTCGTCCGCCGTTCGTTGACCTCATATTCCTTGTATCTCAGATATTCAAGTCCCGCAGACAAGCCCTGCTCACGCACAATGGCGTTGTAAGCGAGTCTTTCATGTTCATCCAACCCGGAGGCGATGTCAATATAATGCTGCGTTTCCGGGCTTGCTGTTGATACCATGCCCATAGCGTTCGGTACGGACGCCCACATTTGCGCTGCATCCGGCCCCATCGTCACGCCGTTGGCAGCGGAATAAACCCGATCTTTCCCAAGCAATGCTTCATCTGGCTTGGATATTTCCTGAAAATCCGTCCGCCCTTCGATTTCCGCAAATTTCGCTTTCCGCGTCACGACCCACAGGTTGTCCCGCGCCTTTTCCTCGTCCTTCGTCCCCTGGGCGTCCTCGGCCCACTTGGCCGCCCCCTCCGGCGTTTGGGTGTACGCATCAAACACGCTCTGGGTATACGGGTCCAGCGTGTACGGCGAATACAGCCCGGCCACGTCCTGCATCTGCCGCTGCTTTTCCCCCTGGAAGTCCAAAAGGCGCTGGGCCTGTTCCGCGGTCAGCTTGCCCGCCTGCGCCACGTTCTGCCCGTCATAGGATAGGCCCATCTTCCAGTCGCTCAAAAAATCCAGGCTTTGCGCCGCGTCGGCCCAGGCTTCCTTTTCCGCGTCGGTCAGTGCTTCGCCGCGCGCGGCCTTGTAGGCGATGGGCACAATGCCGCCGTACGCCGTTTCATACTGCCCCATCTGCCCCTGGGTATCTTTCGCCAGGCCGTACATGGGCAAATGCTCCGCCAGGTATTTTTCCGCGTCCTCATAGCTCAGCGCCCCGGCCAGGCTTTGCGCCTGCGCCATGCCAAAATCCAGAATGTCGATCAGCCTGTCGGTCGGGTCGCTGCTCCCGGTTTTCAGCGCGTCCTCATACGCCGCCAGCAGTTGTTTCCCTGTCGGGTCGGCGCTGAACCGGCTCCACGCCGCCGCCTCGTCCTGATTGAGCCCCAGCGCTCCGCCTTCCAACACAGAATTGACGATCTCATCCAGCCGGTTGTATTGTTCCGCCAGCCGCCGGTTGGCCGTGTCCGGGGTGTCGCCGTTCTGCCGCATCATGTCCTGGGCCGCCTGGATCACGCCCTGCCGCTGGTTCTCCTCGTGCTGCTTGGGGTTGATATACGCCCTGTCCTCCAGCATCTGGGCCAGCTCCCCGCCGGTTCTGCCGCTGGCCGCGTACTCGCCCTTCTTCCCTTCCAGGGCGTCCTTCCACATTTTTTCCGCCGCGTCGAAGGGGCTCCGGCTCTTGTCCCCCCGCGGCAGCAGGTCATAGGAAGCGAACACGTTGTTGGCGTATTGCGCCGTCATGTTGTAGGCGTCCTGGAGCAGTTTTTTTCCCTGCTTCTTTTCCGGGTCGGCATCGTATAGCTCGAACACGGTTTGGGCGAATTTTTCATCTGCCACCGGATCGCCGAAGGGGTTCTCCGTTTCCCAGGGCTTGATGGTTTCCGGCTTGGTGGTTTCCGGCTTGGCCGTGGCCTTCTGCGCCAGATTTTCATGGTCGCCGAAGGGGCTTTCCAGGTGGACCGTTTCCGGGTTCGTGGTGTAATTGCCCGCCTGGATGTTCTCCTTGTTGCTGTCGTTCACTTTCTCAATGAACCCGTTCCACGCGCTGCCGATCGCGTCCCCCAGGCCGCCCAGCAGCGTTCCGGCCACTGATTCAAAAGAAGGGGCCGACGCGCCGGCCCCTTGCTGCTTCTGGCTGCTTTGCAGCCCTTTCGCCCAATCATCGAATAATTTGTTCACATTATCGAAAAAGTTATCCATGATGCTCCTCCTTAATACTCTTTCAGGATGTCCGCCAGGCTTTTCCCTTCTTTGTTTGTCAGCGCAGGTTTCCCGGTGCTCGGCTGCGTTGTTTTCTGGCCGGCGTTATAAAAATCCTGTACGGCGGTCTGGAGCATGTCCAGCAGCCCGCTTCCCGCGCTGCTCTGGCTTGTCCGCGGCGCGGTTCCGGTCTGCGCCGCGTCCATCTGCCTGTACATATCGTCGTACCATTGATCCATGGCTTTCTTGTTGCCCAGGGTGGTCAGCGGGCTCTGGTCTTTTTTCAGCGCGCCGCTCTTGATGCCGTTTCTGCTTGCCTGCCATTCACGAGTGTTGAAGTTGCTGCCCGCGTCGCCGCCGCCGCCGCCCGAGGCCATGGCCGCCGGCATGGCGGATGCCGCCGCCGGATACAGCAGCCCCATCTGCTGCAGCTGCTGCTTGTATGCCAGGTCGTTGGCCCGCCGCGTATCCTGGTAATTCCCTTCGCTCGTCCGCAGCGCGTCCAGCAGCTTCATCTGATCCTGGGTCAATTGCAGCCGCTCCAAATACCTCTCCCAGTCCTGGGCGTCCGCGTTCGCCAGCGCGTTATAGTTCTGTCGCTTATCGTTCGCCGCCTGGAGATACCGGTTATAGGCGTCCTCGTCCATGGCCATTGCGGCGGACAGCTTGCTCCGCAGGGCGTCCTGGTCGCTCTGGTATCTGGAGTATGCCGCATCGTCCATCGCCCTGGCGGTGTTCAGGCGGTCGGCCAGGGCCTTGCCCTCATCCTGCCACCGTTGATAGCCGGCTTCATCCATCGCGGATGCGAGGGCCAGCCGGTTCTGCATATCCGTGCCCTCCTGCTGGTAGCGGTCGAAGGCCTGCTGGCTCAGTTCGGGGATTTTATCGTTCAGCGCGGCCATATAATTCTGGTACGCCTGATATCCCGCCGTGTTGCCCCAGCTGTTGCCATAGCCTCCCGTCAGCGCCGCGCTTGCGCCCATGGTGTCCCGCATCGCCTGCTGCCCGCCCCGTGCGTACTGCTCCCGGTACTGCTGGAACAGCGGGTCTTTGTTCGGGTCATACGAAAACTTGGGTCGGTTGATGATTTTGTCGTACAGCTTTTCGATCTGCCCGCCGTATTGGCTTTCATACGGCGTGCGGCCCTGTATCTGATCATACAGGCCCCTGATCTCGTCGGTAAACTGGCTCTCATAGGGCGCCGCGCCTGTCAGTTTGCCGTACAGGTCGGCGATTTGCCCGCCGTATTGGCTTTCATAGGGCTTTTCCCCCAATATATCCGCCAGCATGGTTTTCATTTCATCGGCATACTGGCTTTCATAGGGGCCCATATTTGCCAGCTCGCTGTTCAGCGTTTTCAGCCGTCGGCTGTAAGGCTCGCTGCCAAGGCCGGTTGTCCCGCCGCCCAGGGCTCCCAGGCCCGCTGTTCCGCCGCCCGCCGCCGTCTGGGCCAGGCTGCCCGCGCCGTTCGCTTTGCCCGCTGCCGCGTTTGTGCCCTGGATCACGGTGTTGCCGCCGTTGCCGTAGGCCGTGCCCAGCAGCTCTTCCCATTTCCGCTGGGTTTTTACGTTGCTGCCCGGCAAAGCCGGCACAAGCCCCGCCGTTTTTACGGGATATATTCCCGCCGTGGCGCTGCTTTTCGCCGGGGTTGTGGCCGCCGTTTTCTTCGTCGGCCTGGTCGCCGCCGCCTGGCCGCCCATCACCCGCGCCCATTCATCCGCAGACCGGATCGTCTGGTAATCTCTCGCCATGTTTGTTGCCGCCTCCTTATCTGCCGTCACTGCCGATGGCCAGCTCCCGCCCCAGCCCGTACAGCCGCATTTTCCCGTGTCCTTCTATCCTGATCCGCGCGTGCTCGCACCGCCTGGGAATGATCGGGGCCAAATAAGTCTTTACCCCGGCCCGCCCTTGCATGGTGCCCTTGTCGTGCCATATCCCGTCCCCGTCGTACTGGATCATCAGGCGGCACACCGCGTCTTTACTCAGCTCCATCCGCAGGATAAACCGTCGAAGGTATTTATAATTCTGGTACTCGTAGCCCATTTCCGCCGTCTCCGCGTACCAGTTGACCTCCCCCGGTTCCTCCTGCCCGTCCAGCCCGTTCAGGGCGTACAGCATGCCGCTTTGGGTGAGCATGTAGATTTCCCCGCGCATGACTGCGAAGCCCACCGCCGCGCTGTCGTCCTGCCGCGTCCAGCGGCCCCGCAGGCAGTCCATCACGTACAGGCTGTTGGTGTTTCCCTCCCGCACGCTCATATAATACATGTTGTCGCACACCGCCGCCGCGCCGCCGGTCATGGTCCGTTCGCCCAGCTGCTCGCCCTTTTCCTGGGTCATTCCGTCAAACAGCTGCACCCCGTGCCGGGATAAATACAGCAGGCTGCCATTGTAAGCCGCCAGCGTGCCGCCGCTCCCCTCCTGCGGCCCGTCCACGTCGCTGCTCTGCATCTGCCAGTTGCTGGGCCGGTCGCCGTAGATCATGTGGCACACTTTTTCCTTGAAAAAATACGGCCTTCCCCGATGGTTTACCGCCCCCGTGAACGCGCCGTCGCTGCCCACGTTCACGCTATAGCTGTCCTGGCTGGTGCCGCTGAACTTCTGCCAGTTTTTAAAATCGCCCAGCGCGCAGGCGTATATCTGGTTTACCGTCTCCCCGTCCTGCAATCCATGCCTGCAGCCCCAGAGGCGGTTGTTGCACTCGATGATAAAATCCATGTCCGGGATTTTCCGGTCCGCCCGGATGCGCCCGGTCTGGGTCACATTGGTGTCCAGGATGCCCGGCGTCACAATCCAGTCATCATCCACGGTTTCCACCAGCGCCGTGTTGTTCAGCAAATCCAGCTGTGCCTGCACCCGCTCGGTGCTGCCGCCCGCGATGCCGCTCAGGCGTACGCCGTCCTGCGGCAGTATCCCCACGCCGATCCCCGGCGCGCTGATCTTGATGTATGCCGTCAGCACCGCGATCCAGTCCCCGTCCCCGTACACGTACAGCGCGCTGACCTCGCCGCTGGTGTCCAGCCAGTAGTCCCCCTCCTGCGGGTTTTCCGGGGCCGTGTCGCTGGCAATGTCCGAAGGGTACGCCGTGCCCTCCCGGTCGCTTAATGTATAGGTGATGGTTCCGCCCGCCGGGCTTTGATACAGCCGGTTCACGCTCCCGTAGTCCATGGGGTTGATGGTGTTGTAAAATACCCCGTCCGGGAAGATCAGCAGGTATGCCCCCATGCTCACCATCCGCTTGGGCAGCATGTCCTCCTCCAGGCTGAGGCTGTCAATCGGCGTTGCTTCTCCCCCGTAATACAGCGTGTCCCCGTCGATCCACGCCAGCTGCTCCATGGCGTACAGGCCCAGGGGATTTTTCAGCTCCGCCACAATGCCGCGCTTTTTCCGGCTGCTCAGCAGCGGCCAGGGGTCCCCCGTCATGTTGCCCATGGCGATAAAGGCCCCGTCCCCCGTCCTGGGCCGCCTGTCCAGGCCCGTGAATTGCTGTGTCCACAGTTTGGTCGATCTGTCCGCGCTGATCTGGGGATAGTGCATGCCCGTTTCCTCCGTCATTGAAATGGCGCAGGGGCAGGAGTGGTTCTCCTGCCGCCTGCCGCTTAAAACCTGTGGGTCAGCTGTCCCATGAGCGGCAAATGCTCCCGATGGTATCTCCTGGCATATTGCCCCCACATGTCATTAAACAACGACGCGTCGTCGTTATACTTGTCGTTTTCCAGGTTCGCCCGGTCGATGTGCATTTCCAGATAAAATCTATAAATTTCATCATACGGCGCCGGGATCAGCAGCACCGTGTCCGGGGAGGTCGCCTGGTCGTAGCCGTCGAAATTGTCCGGCGTGTTTTCGTCGCCCTTGTGGCGGCACATCAGCTCATCGAACACACGCCTGTCCAGTCTGGACAGCCATTCGATCTTCCGCGCCCGCTCGATCTGGTTGGGTTTCAGGTCGTCCACCAGAAAAATGGCCTCGCTCAGCGTCATGGCGCATCACCCCACCGCATATTCGCGCTGGCCCGACGCCGCCCTTGCCTCCTGCTCCATGCGTTTCCGTGCGTCCAGCATTTCCCGCGCCACTTCCCACAGCGGCATGGGCACCTCGATTTCCTGCTCCTTCGGCAGGAAATACGTCCGCTCGTTCACGCTCATCACCAGGGTGTTCTGCTCCGTGCGGCTCATCTTGGGAATATAGATGTGCCGCATATCCTGCCACGGGTCATAGGGTTTCGCCGCCTCGGTCTTGGGTTTCGTTTCCGCCATGGTTTTTTCAACCTCCTGTTAATAGCTCAAATCCCAGAAGGGGCTTTTGCCCCTCCTGGGTGTTGTTCATCGTCAAGCGGTGACGGGGGAATCCACGTCCTCGTCGATGTCGCTGTAGTAGCTGCCGCACTCCACGCGCAGCAGGCGTTCCTCATACAGCACCGCGCCGCCGGTCTCGAAGTAGACGCCGATGGTGCCGAACTGGTTCAGGGGGCCGCCGGCCTGCTCGGGGGTCTTGATGATGGTTTCCATGTTGCCGCCCGCCACGTCGATCATGCCGAAGGCGTCCTTGCCCAGGAAGATGCAGCCATACACGGCAATGCCGGCCGCGCCGCCTTCACCGGGATAGATCACCGTGTTGTCGGCGATGTTGTTCACGTTCTCGGTCACGGTGATGGTGGTGGTGTCGTTGTCGCTCACCAGGCACTTCACCGTGCCCACCAGGATGTAGCGGCCTTTCAGCGCGTGGGCCGCCACGGTGCCGCCGTCAAAGGTGATGGTCTTGCCCGCCTGGCTGATCGCTCCGTTCACCAGCAGCGTATCGCTGTCGCTGGCCAGGGGCTTGCCCTTGTACACCTTCGCGTTGTCGCTTTCGATGAAGCGCACGCCGTGCAGCTCGCCGATTTCGCCGTTGTAGATTTCCTCGGGATGGGCGTATTCGTGGGCGTCCAGCCAGCCCTTGGTCTCCCGCAGGTCATAGGTGACAGACGGGTGCACGATGGCGATGTACTTGCCGTTGATCTTGGGGGCCTTGTGCTTTTTCAGCCAGGTCACGGCGCGGTTCACCATGGTGG
>CADBCX010000048.1 GCA_902793245.1 uncultured Eubacteriales bacterium
TTCATTCTCAAGATGGACAAGGGCTATGATTCCGACGTGGGCGAGGGCGGCAACCGCCTGTCCACCGGGGAAAAGCAGCTGATTTCCTTTGCCCGGGCCATCCTGGCCGACCCCCGCATTTTCGTGCTGGACGAGGCCACCTCCTCCGTGGATACCCAAACCGAGCAGATCATCCAGAACGCGATCACGAAAGTGTTGTCCGGAAGAACCTCTTTCATCATCGCCCACCGCCTGTCCACCGTCCGCAGCGCCGACCGCATCCTGGTCATCGACGACGGAAAGATCAAGGAAATGGGCACCCACCAGGAGCTGCTGCGCAAACGCGGCGCGTATTACAGCCTGTACACCAACCAGTTCCAGGAGGAGCAGGCCATGGAGATTCTGGGCCGCGCGGAGGGAGCGTAATAAACCCCTTGCGTGAAACGCTCCGCCGTGGTATAATAAGGCCACAAGGAGGCGGGAACATGACATGCATTCCCATTCGAGACCTGAAAAACACGGCGGAGATCTCCGCCCTTTGCAAGCAGACGGGCGCGCCGATTTTTGTCACCAAGAACGGGTATAACGATATGGTCATCATGAGCGCCGAGGTCTATGACCGCATCCGGCTGTATACAGTGTATGAAAAGATGATGGAAGCGGAAGCCGATATTCAAGCGGGCCGGGTCAAGGACGCGAAAGAGTCTCTGGCGGGGCTGAGGGCGAAGCATGGCTTATAACGTACTTGTCACCGAAAAGGCGGAAGAAGACCTGGACGGCATCCTCCAATACCTGACGCAAAAGCTTTGCAACCCGGACGCGGCAATATCGCTGCTGGAAGAAATTGAAAAGCTGTATGACCGGCTGTCTGAAAACCCCTACCTGTATTCGGTCTGTGCCCATCCGCTGCTGGCGGACAGGGAATACCGCAAAGCCGTGCTGGGCGGATACCTGGCGCTGTACAAGGTGGAGGGCAGCGCCGTTTATGTCGCGCGGTATTTAAGCGGCCTGGAAGACTATGCGCAGAAAATCTGACGCTTCCCACATGGAAATACATTGGAAATACAGCCGAAAAACAAGCAAAGTACAGCCTTTCTCTTGCATGGGAAGGGCTGTTTTTGTATAATAGGGGCCGTGGTTTTCAAATTGTATGCAAGGAGGCATTGACAATGAACGCTTATGTAGAGAAGGTTTATAACGGTCTGGTGGAGCGCAACGGCCACGAAAAGGAATTTTTGCAGGCTGTGCGCGAAGTGCTGGAGGCGCTGAGCCCCGTATTTGACAAGCACCCCGAATATGAAAACAAGGGCCTGCTGGAACGCTTCGTGGAGCCCGACCGGGCCATCCTGTTCCGGGTGCCCTGGGTGGACGACAACGGCAAGGTGCAGGTGAACCGCGGCTACCGCGTGCAGTACAACAACGCCATCGGCCCCTACAAGGGCGGCCTGCGGCTCCATCCCAGCGTGAACCTGAGCGTTATCAAGTTCCTGGGCTTTGAACAGGTGCTGAAAAACAGCCTGACCTCCCTCCCCATCGGCGGCGGCAAGGGCGGCAGCGACTTTGACCCCAAGGGCAAGAGCGACAACGAAGTGATGCGTTTCTGCCAGAGCTTCATGACCGAGCTGTTCAAATACATCGGCGCGGATGAGGACGTGCCTGCCGGCGACATCGGCGTGGGCGCGCGGGAGATCGGCTTCCTGTACGGCCAGTACAAGCGCATCACCGGCCTGTATGAAGGCGTGCTGACCGGCAAGGGCCTTTCCTACGGCGGCTCCCTGGCCCGCAAGGAAGCGACCGGCTTCGGCCTTTGCTACCTGACCAACGCCATGCTGAAAAAGCACGGCCTCAGCTTCCAGGGCCAGCGGGTCGTGGTATCCGGCAGCGGCAACGTGGCCATTTACGCCGCCACGAAGGCCACTGAGCTGGGCGGCAAAGTGGTCGCCATGAGCGACAGCAACGGCTATGTGTACGACGAAAGCGGCATCAACCTGGCCGTGGTTAAGCAGATCAAGGAAGTGGAACGCGGCCGCATCAAGGAATACGCCGCCCGGGTTCCCGGCAGCGTGTATACCGAGGGCTTCCGGGGCATCTGGACGGTCAAATGCGACATCGCCCTGCCCTGCGCCACCCAGAATGAACTGAACGAAGAAGGGGCCCAGGCCCTGATCGCCAACGGCGTCAAGGCCGTGGCCGAAGGCGCGAACATGCCCACCACCTATGAAGCCACCCTGGCCCTGCAAAAAGCGGGCGTGCTGTTCGCTCCCGGCAAGGCGGCGAACGCCGGCGGCGTGGCCACCTCCGCTCTGGAAATGAGCCAGAACAGTCAGCGCCTCTCCTGGACGTTCGAGGAAGTGGACGCCAAGCTGAAGGGCATCATGGAGAACATCTTCGCCAACATCGACGCCGCCGCCAAGGAATACGGCGTCGAGGACAACTACGTGGTCGGCGCGAATATCGCGGGCTTCCTGAAAGTGGCTGACGCCATGCTGGCCCACGGCTGCGTGTGATTCATTGATTTCATTTGCGCATCCTTCCCGGATGCGATCAGAGTGTCGAAAAAGTATTTTCGACACTCTGCGAATGAAAGGCCGGAAAACCGTCCTTTCATTCGATCCATCAATTTCTTGAAAAATGGCGGTTTCAGCATCAAAAGATACTGAAACCGCTCATTTTTCGGTCAGAAATTGATAGAGGAAGCAACATACTGTTGCTCCTCGGCGACGTACACGCCGCCGCCTGCGGATTATAATCGAAGGGCTGCGGCCCTTCGATGCATCCCTGGGGACTTTGTCGACAGTCTGTGCGCATCCTTCCCGGATGCGCTTTTTTCTTTTTTCCCCTTTACTTTCCCGCAAAATGCGGTATACTGGCCTTGCGGGCGGATGCGGCCCGCGGAAAGGAACCGCGTATGAAAAAGATCATTGCTGTTTGTTTGGGTCTGCTTTTGCTTCTGCCCCTGGCCGGATGCGGCGCGGCAGCGGAAGATGTGTCCGTCATGGCGACGTTTTATCCCGTTTACATCCTGGCGGAGAACGTGCTGGACGGGGTGGAGGGTGTCAAGCTGTCCTCCATGACCCCGCCCTCCACCGGCTGCCTGCACGACTACCAGCTGCTCACCAGCGACATGAAGGCCCTGGCAAAAGCCCAGGCGCTGCTGGTGAACGGCGCGGGCATGGAGAGCTTTCTGCCGGATCTGGCGGGCCAGTTCCCCAGCCTGAAAATCATCGACTGCTCCCTGGGCGTGGAACTGCTGGCTGAGGAAGAGCAAGAGGAAGAACACGAACACGAGCATGAACACGAGCACGGCGAATACAACACCCACATCTGGCTGGCCCCGCAAAACGCCGTTCAGATGGTGAAAAACCTGCGGGACGGCCTGGCGGAGCTGCTGCCGGAGCAGGCTGCACAGATCGGCGCAAACGCTGAACAGTACATCGCCCGGCTGGAAGCGCTGGACGCGGAACTGCGGGAAGCCATCGCAGAACTGCCGAATAAGAAAATCGTCACCTTCCACGAGGCATTCCCTTATTTTGCCAAGGCTTACGGCCTGGAAGTGGCGGCGGTGGTGGCCCTGGAGCCCGACGAACCCATCTCGCCCCGGATGCTCAAGCAGGTGATTCAGCAGGTGAAGGAGGCGGGCAACCCGCCCCTGTTCTCCGAGCCCCAGTACGAAAACACTGCCCTGCGCACCGTCGCCCAGGAGACCGGCGCGCAGGTGTTCGAGCTGGACCCCCTCGTCACCGGCGACGGCAGCCTGACCGCTTATGAGGACACGATGCGCAGGAACCTGGAGGTGCTCAGGGAAGCGCTGGGGGAAAGACCCGCCGGAAGCAATTAGCCGTTGCATAAAACGAAAGCGCCGAGCGCGTTCGTTTTTCCGCGCATTGAGGAATCCGCCAACGAACGACTGTTTTGCTGCTTCGTTGGCCTTCAAACAGGATTGCCTAACAAATCACAGGATCAAGGATAAAAGCGAAGAAAAGGGAACGCTGGGGCTGTGCGCCCCAGCGTGTTTTCTTTGGTTGCTTCGCTGCGTTTTATTCCATGGCCGTCAAGCGTTGCGGCGCATGGATTCCCACTTGCCCGGACGGTGCTGCCAAGATGTAAAAACTGCTTGCTTCCCGTATGTAGTGTTTGACAGAAATTGCAATATCCATTATAATGTGTTACGAAACTATGATATGAGGAGGCTTCCCGTGAAGAAGATCCTGACGTTGGGAGCGTTATTGGTTCTGTTTCTGCTTTTGCTGGTTCCATCCCAGGCGGAAATCCAGGGCTTTGTGAAGGGCCAGGGGTATCAGTATGTGTATTTTGGCGAATACCCCTATGAAAAGGACGGCACTGTGCAGCCGGTGCTATGGCGCGTGCTGAGCGTGCGGGACAGCAAGGCTTTGCTGCTGACGGAATATATCATCGATACCGACCAGGTGATTTTCGTCACCGATCAGAAAACCATCGAAAACCATTCCTACCGCCGCATCGAAACCTTTGAGGAAAGCGACCTGTTTCCCAAGCTGAGCTCGGAATACGTGGACCGGCTGCTGGGCGGCGACCCCATCCGAAACGCCCTGGCGCCCCAGGCCAACGGCGCCACGCTGTTCCTTTTGAACGACGAGGATTATCTGAACGCCGATTACGGCTTTGAAACATCCCGCTGGGCGGAATGGCCCTCCCGGATCAAGACCCACGAAGCCCAGGGCACGCCCTATGCCATTAAGCAGCGCGGCCTGTACGTAGCGCATGAAAACGATAAGTCGCCTTACTGGGTGGCGACGGTTAAAAGCCCGACGGACTATAAGCTGCAAATCGTCGGCTTCAACGGCCATCTGAGCTACGGCGCTTACACGCGGGTGAACATTGGCCTGCGCCCGGCTGTATGCCTGGATTTGACTCAAGTGGAAATCTCCGGCGGACAGGGTACCAAACAATCGCCCTATCAGCTGCGCTACATCGGTTCCGCCGCTGCTTCCGCGCTGCCTGCGGCAAGCGAAACGGTTGGAGCGCTGGTGCCCAATCCGACGGAAACAATGCCCGTTCAAGCCGCTGCTTCCGACAGCCAGACGCTGGCAGACGACGATGCGGCAGCACCTCAGCCGACGGCAGTCGCGCTTTCCGCTGATTCGACCGAAACGCCGCTGTATAGCGACGCGCCCGACGAAACGATTGCCCCTGTGAATACGGCGGTTCCTTTGAACGAATCAAATTTCGCCCTGCTTTATACCCTGGCGCCGAATCCAACGGCGCTGCAGGCCACCCCGGCCCCTATGCCGACCGCGGAACCCTCCCCTGAGCCCACGGCAAAAACCGCCGATCAAAGCACGGTCACCGTTTCCTTTATCGGCGACTGCTCCATCGGGGATTCCGAGCAGTATACCACGGCCAAGTCCTCTTACCATACCTGCCTGAAAAACAACGGTTTTGCCTGGCCCTTCTCGCTGGTGAAGGATTACCTGGCTGCCGACGACCTGACCGTGGCGAACCTGGAAGTGGTGTTCACCACCCGCACCCGCCATACCGACAAGAAATTCAACCTGAAAGGGGACCCGTCTTTCGTGCAGGTGCTGAACGAAGGCAGCATCGAGATGGTGAACACCGTCAACAACCACTGCATGGACTTCATGGACGGCGGCTACACCGACTCCCTCGCTGTGCTGGACAGCGCGGGCATCGGGCACTTCGGCACCATCAATCCCGGCCTGGCCAATCCCCATGACGACCTGGGCCTGGTGGATGTGGACGGCATTCTGTTCGGGTTTATCGGCTGGTCGTACCCCCAGGAATACGATCTGCGCAACATCTCCAACCGCATTTTGCAGCTACGCAGCCAGGGGGCGGAAGTGGTGGTGGTGAGCCTGCACTGGGGCCGCGAGACCTACATGACCCCCGAATCCTGGCAGAGCACCTTCGCCCGCAACGTGATCGACGCGGGGGCGGACATCGTGTGGGGCCACCATCCCCACGTCATCCAGCCCATCGCCGTTTACCGGGGCAAGCTGATCATGTTCAGCACCGGCAACTTCACCTTCGGCACCATGAGCGACGTGAACCCCGCCACCGGCATTTTCCAGGTGACGTTTGAAAAGACTGCCAACGGCCCGGAATTAAAGGAACTGAAAGTCATCCCCTGCACCACGCAGAAGAGCCCCGACTTCCGGCCCAAGGAACTGACCGAGCAGAAGGACCGGATGAACGTATTCAAGTACCTGACCTTCAAGAAAGCCCCCTACATGCTGGAAAATCCCCCGGCCTCCTTCCTGGAAACCGGAATCATCCAGTTTGAAAACGGGCAGATGGTGCAGTGATTGAGCAGTGTGCAGAGTTCAGAGTTCAGAGTACAGATTGATTGGCTCGTCCCAATACGGCCATTCGTTGTTTGAAACACTATAAAATCTGAACTCTGTACTCTCGTCCCCTGATCCCCATTTTTTATAACAAAGGAGCCTCCCATGAAAAACATTCTTCGCGTGATCCTGCTGATTGCCATGCTCCTGTCTCTGCTGGCGCTGGTGCCCTCCGGGGCGATCGTGGCGGAAGCGGAGGTGGTGGAACTGCCCCTGGACATGAAGGCAGGCATCAAGTCCGCCATCGCGCCCTGGCCCCAGTACTACCTGTCCGACTGGGAATATGAGGACCCTTCCATCCATATCACCATTGAACCGGGCCGCGTGGACAACACCAATTACCTCGTCGCCCGGGTCAAGATTGCCAGCGCCAGCCAGATTCGCTCTATGTTTCTGGGCACTTATGGCAGCCCGTCCGAAGAATGGGGCACCACACTGGCAAAAAGCGCCAAAGCGGTGCTGGCTATCAGCGGCGATTCCTTCCACAAGCACAGCAACATCGGCCTGGTCGCCAAGCAGGGCAAGGTGTACCGCAACAAGTGCGACCGGTTGGAGGACAAGTCCGGCCTGCGCTACGACGTGCTGATCATCGACGATCAGGGCGACCTGCATATCCTGCCCCAGGCCACCAACGCTGATGTGGACGCCTTCCCCGGCACCATCGTCAACGGCTTCACCTTCGGCCCTGGCCTGGTGATCGACGGCGTGAAGCAGACCGGCTTCAAGAACATGAACAACGCCTCCGACAAGCCCGCCCAGCGCATGTGCATCGCCCAGGTGGGCCCGCTGGAATACCTGTGCATCTACACCGAAGGCCCCGAGGACACCGGCTCCACCGGCCTGACCCTGGAACAGTTCGCCGACCTCGTATTCTCCTTTGAGGGCGTGCAGAACGCCTATAACCTGGACGGCGGTGTGACCACCTGGATGGTGTTCAAACAGGGAAATAACAGCTACGCCAAAATCAACGGCACCAACCCCAAGAAGCGTCCCATCGCCGATATCCTCTATTTCGCCACCGCGTGGCAGGAATAACAGGGGGCAGGAAAAGAAGCGCTGTGCTATTTTGCTTGAAAGGGTGACTTTTATATGCTGGCTATTCAAGGATATTTTGACGGTGCAAACATCCAGCCGCTGGAAAAAATAACCGCAAAACCGAATCAACGGGTCATCATCACGATCATGGATGAATTTGTGGAGCCCACAAAAGCCATTCGCAGGAAGGGCATGCGCGGCGCGCTTGCCCAATACGCCGATCCGGTATTGGCAGAAAAGGAAAAAGGCGCATGGGAACGCGCCGCGGCAGACAAATATGGTCATCTTTGACACCAACATGATCCTGCGGTATCTGCTGAACGACAACCAGGAAATGGCAGACAAAGCCGAAGCATTCCTGGACGCCGGGAATGTCTATGTGACGATTGAAGTCATCGCTGAGGTCGTTTACGTTTTGAAAGGCGTTTATTCCATGGAACGCGAAACAATCTCTGAGACCATCATAGATTTTTTAAACCTTGTGAAATGCCGTGAAGCGGACGTGCTGACCTGCGCGCTGGGTCTGTACGGAAAACGAAGCCTTGATTTCATTGATTGTGTTCTGTATGCGTATCATACGATAAAGGGCATCGAGATCGCTACATTTGATCAAAAACTGATCAAGCTCATGGCGAGTCAGCGCTGATTTTTCTCGGCAAAAGAAGGGGAACCCCTATGGAATCGACAATCTTTTCTGTCTTTGGCCTGCCCGTGACCGCTTACGCCCTGTGCCTGGTGATTTCCCTGGGCGCGGGGCTTCTGTGCTTTTTCCTGGACGGACGGAAGAAAGGAATCAGCGCCGACGCCCTGTGGCGCACGGCGCTGCTTTCGCTGCCCCTGGGCCTCATCGGCGCGCGGCTGTTCCACTTCATGGGCAACTTTTACTATTATGAGGAAATGGGTTTCGACGCGCTGATGAAGCTGTGGAACGGCGGCTTCGCCCTGTGGGGCGCGGTGGCAGGCACTGCGCTGGCGGCGCTGATTGCGGGAAAATGGAGCCGCGTATCCGTCGCTTCGCTGCTGGACGCCCTGGCCGCGCCCGCCGCGCTGGCCATCGGCCTGGCCCGGTTCGCGGAATATTTCAGCGGCGAGGGCATCGGGCCTTACGTGGAAAGCGAATTCTTCTGCCGCTTCCCCTTCGCAGTGTACCGGCCCGACTACGAGGTGTGGAACTGGGCGGTGTTCATGCTGGAAGGCGCGGTTGCGCTGGTGATTGCGGTGATCCTCAAGCGGAAAAAGCGCCCCGCGGGCGATACCGCCAGGCTGTTCCTGCTGCTGTATTCCGCCTGCCAGATCACCCTGGAAAGCCTGCGGCGCGACCACTGCCTGCGCTGGCTGTTCGTGCGCGTGAGCCAGCTCACCGCCCTGGTGGTGATTCTTGGCCTGATGACCGCCGCCGTCCTTTGCTGGCTGAAAGGCGGCAGGAAGCAAAGCGCCCTTCGCGTGTGGCTGCCCTGGCTCATCGTGGCGCTGTGCGCGGGCGCGGTGGTGGCCATCGAGTTTTCCTTTGACGGCAAGATCCTGCGCGACCTGCCCGTGTGGGCCGGGTATCTTATCATGACCTGCTGTTCCTGCGGCATTGGCTGGGCGGCGCATGGGCTGGTGTTTCAGGGCGCGGGGAAGCCGGATGACATGAAACAGGAGAAAAACAATGAACAACATCGTGGTCATTGACGGACAGGGCGGCAGGCTGGGCAGCAAACTGGTGGAGGGCATCCGAAAGGCTTGCCCCCAGGCCCATATTTTAGCCATCGGCACCAACAGCATCGCCACTGAACGCATGATGAACTCCGGCTGCGCCACGCACTTGGCCACCGGTGAAAACGCGGTGATCGTGGCCTGCCGCACGGCGGATATCATCGTCGGGCCTTTCGGCATCGCCACCGCCGACGCCATGATGGGCGAAATATCCCCCGCCATGGCGAATGCCGTTGCTTCCAGCGCAGCCTACCGGGTGCTGATTCCCATGAACCTGTGTAACACTTATGTGGCAGGCGTGGCAAAGGGCTCAGCCGCCATTCTGGACGATGCGCTGGAGCATATCCGCGCGATGGTGAACGGTGAGCAGAATGGCAAATAAGCGAAAGGCCGATTCCCTGCGGAGCCGAAAGCTGGTCTGTTCCGCGCTTTTTCTGGCGATTGCCATGCTGCTTCCCTTCCTCACTGGGCAGATTCCGGAAATCGGAAAAGCGCTTTCTCCTATGCACATCCCGGCGCTGCTGTGCGGCTTTATGTGCGGCTGGCCCTGGGGCGCGGCGGTTGGATTCGTTGCGCCGCTTTTGCGGAGCGTGGTTTTCGGCATGCCCGTGATGTTTCCGACCGCCGTCGCCATGGCTTTTGAACTGGCGGTCTACGGCGGCATGACGGGGTTTCTCTATCACGCCTTGCCCCGCAAGCCTTGGGCGGTCTATCTGACCCTGGTGCTTTCCATGATCGCGGGCCGCCTGGTCTGGGGCGGGGCGCAGGCGGCGCTGGCCGGGCTGACGGGCAGCGCGTTCACCCTGTCTCTGTTCCTGGCCGGCGCGGTAACCAACGCTGTTCCGGGGATCATTCTGCAATTGGCACTGATTCCTGTCCTGGTGATGGCAATGGAGCGAACGGGATTGTCGCTGAATCAATAACGCAAGGGGGCCGGGCCGTGAACCAGCCAATATCGCTCCGGGAAAGGCTCCGCAATGTGCAGCCGGAGGAGGCCGTGGGGGAGGTCTTGGGCTTGAAATGCCCGCAGGGCAAACGCGTGCTCATCACCATCGACGGCCCCTGCGCCTCGGGCAAGACCACTATGGCGGAAGAACTGGCAGCATTCCTGGGCGCTTTCGTGCTCCATACGGATGATTTTGTGGTGCCCCATGCGCAAAAGACGCCTGAACGCCTGGCTGTTCCCGGCGGCAACTGTGATTGGGAACGCCTGGGCGGCCAGGTTATCGCCCCATGGAAGGCGGGCTTGTGCCCCCAATACCAGCGCTATGACTGCCGCCGTGATTGCTTTCTGCCTGCGGAAAGCCTCGACGCCGAGGGTGTTCTGATTCTGGAAGGCAGCTACTGCAACCTGCCGGTTTTCCGGACATACGCCGATCTGCGCTTGTTTATGACCGTGCCGGAGGCGGTGCGCATGGAACGCCTGCGGCGGCGTGAATCGCCGGAATCCCTGAGGATGTTTTATGAAAAATGGATTCCGTTGGAAAACGCTTATTTCAGCGCTTTTCTTCTGCCGGATGAACAGTGCGTTTTGATTTGCTGATCGATCCGGTTCGCCGGAAAGAACTGTAATAGCATTCTTCTTCTATAATCTTAAAATTAGAAAAAAGAATAACAGAATAAATTCAGCATCGGCCAATGAAAAAGCCTGCCCCCGCATAGGGAGCAGGCTGGGAAAGAACCGATTTTATCAGCGGGTTTCGGCGTACAGGGCGTTCCACTTCTCCAGCATTTCGGCCTTGTGGGCAATCAGCCAGGAGGTGTCGCGGGAGACCCAGTTGATGGTGTCGTCGGCGGGCAGGTACTTGATTTCATAGTGCGCCTTGGGGTTAGTGAAGCGCAGGGTTTCCAGGCGGGTGGCCAGGGCTTCCTGACCTTCGGGGCTCATGAGGAAGTTGATCATGGCCTTGGCGGCTTCGGGATGGGGGCAGTTCTCGATCATGGCGCAGCCCATGGTGGTGCCGGAGGCGCCGTTCTCGGGATACTGGATACGGATGCGGTCAGAACCCGCCTTGAGCAGGGTGTCCGCGCCGTCTTCGTAGGTCAGGCCGACCACGTATTCGCCGCTGTCCACGGCCTTGAAGCACACGGAGGAGGAGGTGGAAATCACCAGGCCGTTCTCCAGTAGGCCGCGCATGAAAGCCCAAGCTTCGTCGCTGTCATAGCCGTACACGGCGAAGATGTTGCACACGTTGTTCCAGGCGGCGGAGGAGCTGTTGGGATCGCTCAGCACGATGCGGCCTTTCAGCGCGGGATTGAGCAGGTCTTCATAGGTGCGGATCTCCAGGCCCAGTTCCTTTTCCAGCTCCACGTTCACGCAGAAGCAGATGGTGCTCAGGTGGTCCTGGTTGTAGCGGCCGTTGTGGCTCTTGTAATCGTCGGGCAGGTCGTCCTCATAGGGAGAGGTATAGAGGGCGTAGATGTCGTCGTTGGCAGAGCCGTCGGAGGGGGACAGGCCGCCCCACTGCACGTCGCCCTGGGGATTGCCCGCTTCGGCGCGGGTACGGGCCTGGAGCTCGCCGGCGGAGCCGTTCACCACTTCCACTTCCACGTCGGGATACATTTCGTTGAACGCTTCGATCAGGTTGTCGATGTCGTTGTCCGTCATGGAGCTGTACAGCACCAGGGGGCCTTTTACGCCCTCCGCCAGGGCGGAGCAGCACGCCAGCACCATCACGGCGGCGAGAAGCAGGGAAACCAGTTTCTTCATAACAAGAAACCTCCTTCATAGAATGAATTATTTTCAGGCGCATCCAGCGCCTAAGGAACGCGGAGCAGTTCTAAGTTCAAAGTTCTAAGTTTCAAGCTGAAATCTGCCGACCATTCCATCATCTATTGGCTTTGGAACTGATAGCTTAGAACTTAGAACTAAGAACTAAAAAACTTAGAACTTAGAACTTGGAACTTAGAACTATATCATCACAGCTTAATATCCTCGCTCTTGGTGACGGCCAGGTAGATGATGAGGGAAATGGCCGTGAGCACGGTAAGGATGGCGGCGAAGGCGCAGGCCAGGCCGTCGTTGCCGCGGGAGATGGCGGCGTAGGTGCTCATGGTGAGGGTAATGGTTTTGTTGTTGTACAGGATGATGGCGCTGCTCAGCTCCGTCACGATGGCGACCCAGCTCAGCACCGCGCCGCTCATGATACCGTTGGCCATCATGGGCGTGGTGACGGTGAGGAAGGTTTTCAGCTTGCCCGCGCCCAGGGACAGGGACGCTTCCTCGGTGCTGATGGGGATGCTTTGCAGGGTGGCCGTGGCGGAGCGTATGGTGTACGGCATTCGGCGGATGACCAGGGCGATGATCATCACTGCCGCGGTGCCTGTCAGGGCCAGGGGCTTTTTGCCAAAGGCGATGACCAAGGCAATGCCGATGATGGAGCCGGGCATGATGTAGGGCAGCATAGACAGCGTGTCAATGGTGTGGTTCAGGGGCCGGGGCCTGCGCACTACCAGATAGGCGATCAGGATGGCGAACAGGATAATCAGCGCCAGGGAGATCACGCCAAAGAACATGGTGTTGTCGATGGAGCGCACCAGCAGCTTCTTGACCGCCTTCTCATAGTTCACCAGGCTGAACCCCGGCTTGAACACGGCGCCGTCGCAGTTGCGGAAAGACAGGTACACGATGTACAGCTGGGGCAGGAACGCCAGGGCGATCAGGCCGTAGCAGTACACATACATCAGCACGCCGCCCACGCCCTGGGGCTTGCGCTTTTGAATGGGGTTCAAGCAATTGATGGAGAAGTTGTATTTCTTGGTGGCCCACTTTTGCAGGAAGAACACCAGCGCCGTCACCACGATGGCGATGACGGAAATGGCGGCGGCGAAGTTGTGGTCGGTGCCGTTCTCGCCCAAGTACTGGTTGTAGATTTCCACGGGGAAGGTGCGGTAGCCCTCGCCGATAAGCAGCGGGGTGCCGAAGTCCGCGAACGCCCGCATGAACACCAGCAGCGACGCCGCCAGGATGGTGGGCATGGACAGTTGCATGATCACGTTGAAGAACCGCTTCACGCCGGTGCAGCCCATGTTGGCCGACGCTTCGATCAAAGAATTGTCGATGGACTTGAAGGCCCCGTTCATGTACACGAACACCAGCGGGAAGAATTTCAGCGCCTGCACCATCAGGATGCCGCCGAAGCCGTAGATGCTGCCCAGCCTGATGCCGAAGGCGTCCTTGAAAAACACGGTGATGACGCCGTTGCGGCCCAGCAGCATGATCCAGCTGTAGGCCCCGATGAAGGGGGCGCTCATGCAGCACAGGATGGACACCACGAACAGGAACTTGCTGCCTTTTAACTGGAAGAAGGAATAGAAGTAAGCGAAAGGAATGCCCAGCAGCAGCGTCACCGCCGTCACCGCGATGGTGACCACGAAGCTGTTCTGGATGGTGGAGGAATAGTAGGGAGTGGAAAAGAACTTGGCGAACTGCTCCAGGGTGAACTGGCCGTCCTTGTTGATGATGGACTGCTTGAGGATGCCGTACATGGGGTACACCAGGAACAGGGCAAACAGCGCCAGGAAGATCCAGGTGACCACCGACCAGACTTCAAATTTTCTTTTCACGGCTCACACCGCCTCTTTGACCAGGTCGTTTTCCACGCCGGTGAGCAGGTTGCGGCTGCCATCCTTCGTGAACAGGTTGGCCTTTTCGGTGTTCAGCCGCAGGCGCACCTGGGTGCCGGGCCTGATAATGGAATCGATGCTGGACTCCTGGATGATCTCGGCCTTCTCGCCGGAGGTCAGGTGGACGAAATAGTGGGTGTTCAGGCCCAGGAACACGCTGCTGTCGATCACAGCCTTGAGGCCCTCGCCCTCGCCGGTCTCCACGATCAATTCCTCGGGCCGGGCGCAGAGGGTGACAGGCTGGGCTTTCAGGTTTTCGGGGGCCACGGTGTCAAACACCGCCTTGTACCCGGTGGGCAGCGTGACCACGGCTTTGCCGTTTTCCACGGCCATGTCGCCCTCCAGCATGTTGCTGCGGCCGATGAAGGTAGCCACGAAGGTATTGGCCGGGCGCTGGTAAATGTTCTTGGGGGTGCCCACGTGCTGGATGACGCCGCCGTTCATGACGGCGATGCGGTCGGACACCGCCATGGCTTCCTCCTGGTCGTGGGTCACGTAGACGGTGGTGATGCCCACGCTATTCTGGATTTCTTTAATGACCGTGCGCATTTCCACGCGCAGCTTGGCGTCTAAGTTGGAAAGGGGCTCGTCCATCAGCAGCACGTCCGGCTCGATGCACAGGGCGCGGGCCAGAGCCACGCGCTGCTGCTGGCCGCCGGAGAGCTGGGCGGGCATCCGGTCCGCCAGCTGGTCGATCTGCATGAGCTTTAAGAATTTATCCGCCTGCTGGTGGATCAGCTTCCGGTCGAAGGGCCGGTTCTTGAGGCCGAACTCCACGTTTTTGCGCACGTTCATGTGGGGGAAGATGGCGTAGTTCTGGAACACCATGCCGATGTTGCGCTTGGCGGGGTTCAGGTCGTTGATGCGGGTGTCGTTGAAGTAAAAGTCACCGCCCTCAATGCTGTTAAAGCCCGCGATCATCCGCAGCAGCGTCGTCTTGCCGCAGCCGGAGGGGCCCAGCAGCGTGAAGAACTCGCCGCCCTTGATGCTCAGGGTCAGGTTTTCGATGACCGTGTTTTTTCCGTAACGCTTCACCGCGTTGCGAATATTGATGTTGACACTCATATTCCTTCACTCCTTCAGCCGTGTGACGCATTTTCGTTTTTCTCTGTATGGATTGGATTGTGTCCATTATAGCATATTATCCGACCAAAATCTATATGAAAGCAATGAAATATGGAATTTTTCTTTCATGCCGTTTATATCGCATCTATAACGTGCTGTGAATTCTTTTCCATCCTCTCACCATTGGATAGGCTATCCTCAAAGGATGGGGACGTATGAAAAACTATCTGAAAAGTAGAATGATAAAAAACAGCCGCAGAAAAACTGTCGGCTGTT
Organism: uncultured Eubacteriales bacterium; assembly: GCA_902793245.1. Taxonomy (GTDB): domain Bacteria; phylum Bacillota; class Clostridia; order Christensenellales; family Aristaeellaceae; genus RUG563. The sequence goes on from CADBCX010000048.1 coordinate 15,021, forward strand.
TTTTTGAGGCTGGGAAAGCCTCAGCGGTAACACGTTGGCGCGGGGATTTCGCCCCGGCCCCAGCGCTCCGCGTCATGGAGGCAGGAGATCAATTGATCGGTGGTCAGTTCCCTCTGGCCGAATTTCTCTTCGCCCACAATGCCTGCCATGCCGTGCCAGAGGCAGGCCAGGGCGGCGGCATCCAGGTAAGAAAAGCCCGAGTCACCCAGTACCGCGGCCAGGATGCCCGTCAGCGCGTCGCCGCTGCCGCCCTTGGCTAAAGCGGGCGTGCCGACGGTGTTGAGATAATACTTGAGCTCGCCGCCCTCGGTTCCGCAGATCACTGAAACATCGCTTTTCAGGATAGCGGCGCATTCATATTTTTCAGCAAGGGCACGGGCCGCTTTCAGCCTGTCCGCCATGATTTCGCTGATGCGCCAGCCCAGCAGCCGGGCGGCTTCGCCGGGATGCGGCGTGATGACTGCTTTTTCTCCCAGCTTCATTTCGTGCTTTGCCAGCAGGTTCAGGGCGTCGGCGTCCCAGACGGAGGGTTTTTCCACATCCCACAGCTTCAATATATTCTGCCAGATTTCTTCGCTCTGCCCCAGCCCGCAGCCCACGGCGAACACGTCGTAAGCAGGCGGATTTTGAACCGCTTCCCCGATCTCGATGCACATGGCGTTCGGAACCAGCGTTTGCAGGATGGGGATGATTTCCTTTTCACAGGCAATCGTTGTCAGCCCCGCCCCGGCAGCCACGGCGGCCTTGGCGCACATGGCGGCGGCCCCAGTCATGCCCATTTTGCCCGCGTAAATCAGCACGCGCCCGCAGTCGCCCTTGTGGGCCTGCAAGGCCCGTTTTCCCAGCAGACGCAGCGAGGCTGGAAGCAGGGTTTCACAGTTGATTTCCGGATTGTCTATCAGCAGCGGGTCATTGTGCCAGGGCTTCATGTCCCGCAGGCCGATGTCCGCCACCACGATTTTTCCCACAGCTTCCCGACGCTGGGTCAGGTAAAGACCGGGCTTGGGCGCGTTGAAGGTGACGGTTATATCAGCACATACGAACGCGCCGTATGTTGCTCCGGTTTTTCCGTCAATCCCGCTGGGAATATCCACCGCGATAACAGGGACAGGGTCATCCATCTTGTTGAAGCGGTGAGGAACAGCCATCATGGCTGGAAGCAGCCCCTCCGGCTTGCCTCGGAAGCCCGTACCCAGGAGCGCGTCCACATAGGCGTCGAAGGGATGGCGCAGGCTTGGGTCGTCCAGAGACGCGCCGGTTTCGCAGGCGGAGGTAAAATTCACAATTTCCACCTCCGGCAGCAGCCGCAGCCATTGCAGGTTGGTTTTCGCGTCGGCGGTTTTCGGCTCGTTCAGCATCCACACCGTGGGCTTGCCGCCCCGCCGGAGGAACAGCCGGGCGGCGGCGAACCCGTCTCCGCCATTGTTGCCCGTTCCGCAGAGGAACAAAACCCGCTTTCCCTCGCAGGTTCCGCCCAGGGCTTCTTCCAGCGCATCCTGCATTCCATCAATAAAAACTGGGCAAGCTCCGAGACCCGCGATTATTACGCGACTCTTAACGACGGGGAGGCTGTCACCGAGAAGTTAAAAGAGATGGAGAATGTCAGGGAAGGTACAGTCAAAGACGAGATGGAAGATCTCCGCAGCCGCGAAGAAGATTTAGAGGCCGAGGCAGAGCAGGCCGAATTCGAAGCTCATGTGCAGAAGACTGTCGATCAATACGATCGGAAGCTTAACGGTCACAAGACCTACCGCAACATTACCGATCCTGAGCCCGTGTTTGACGAGTCTATCGAAAAGACTGCAAATAACAAAGGCCTTTACACGAAGCAGGGCTTTGCCAGGCATAACCTTCAAACCTTTTTCTGCCAACGCCAGAACGAAATCATC
>CADBCX010000049.1 GCA_902793245.1 uncultured Eubacteriales bacterium
TGATTTCCACGATGCTGCCGTGGTTGTTGCCGCCGATGGCTGCGGGGCGGTCAGCGGGCTTGTAGGTGCCAATGCCCCGGTCAATGTTGCTCACGATCACGCCGCCGTAGGCAAACGGCCCGCGGGGATTCTTGGACGTGGCGTAGCACAGCTCGTGCATCACCTGGGAGGAATAGACGAAGTAATAGGTGTCGCCGCGCTTGCGGATGGAGGACGCCTCGAAGAAAGCGTGGCCCTCAAAGCCTGTGCCCTCGGCGTACACCGCGCCGGGGGCCACGAAAACGGGTTCTTCTTCAATGGTCACCATGTCCGGCCCCAGCACGGTACACATGGCCCCGTGGCGGCTCTTGTCGCCTTGCCCGCAAAAGCCGGTATACAGGTACGTTTTGTCCCCTTCGGTCAGTACGCCGGGATCGAATTGCGGCTCGTCGCCGGGGCGGTCGCCCAGGCGCACGCCGTTTTTATCGTGCACATAGCCCAGGAACTTGTATCGGCCTGCCGGAGAATCGCTCACCGCCACGGACACGAAGCCCACCTTATCATACACATAATACAGATAATACCGTCCGTCCGGGCCCTTCGTCACGTCGGGCGCGTAGAGGCACATTTTGCCGTCCGCGTTGCAGGGGTCGGCATCCCGGGGGAAGATCACGCCCTCGCAGCGCCAGTCGGACAGATCGTTCACCGGGGCCGACCAACCCATGTAGTCGCCCATGCAGAACACGCAGCCGTTGAAAAAATCGTGGGAGCCGTAGACGTACACCCGGTCGCCGAACACATAGGGCTCGCCGTCTGGAATGTATTCCCAGGAGGGTAAATAGGGATTGAACGCTTGCTTTTTCATGGGGTCATTCCATCCTTTCCAGATATTTCCCAACCAGGAATTCTTTTAATCCGCCCGCGGGACAGAACTGCGCGGCGGCGGTGTCGCCGAAGTTCATGCGGATGGGATTCTCCGGATCGAACACGGGCCAGGCGGGCAGGGTTTCGCCCTGGGAATCCGTGCCGTTGGGGTCGCCGGTCTTGATGAAGTTGCACCAGTAGTCGCACATCTGCCGGGCCAGGTCGTAATGCTTGCCCTTGAAGGGGCGCCAGCACTTGGCCAGGGATTCAAAGAAGAACCACAGGTCCACGGAATGGAAGGTGCCGGGGTTGTCCCAGCCGGGGATTTCGGGATCAAATTGGTAATAGTACAGCGGCAGGTCTTTGCCCGCTTTCTTTTGATGCTCCGCCGCGGCGCGGACTGCGAACTCGATGGAATTGACCGCGCCTTCCTTTTTGATGCTCTCTTCCGTGGCGGGATGGGAGAAGAAGGAAAGGAAGGTTTCTTCGGTGCCGGGATAATGCTTCTTCGCCAGCTCTTTCAGGGACGCTTCGTCCTTGGCAGGCGGGAAGCCGAAAAATTCGCTGCTGGTGTGGCCCAGGAGCACCGGGATCTCCAGCCGGCTTTCATCCAGGAACCACTGCTGGCTGTTGCGGTGGGAGAACACGCCGTCCACCGCCTCGCCGAAGATGAGGCCCCGGCCGTGCTGGCCGCCCCATTCCAGGCACTTGTCCCGCAGGGTCACCGCGTCGATTGTACGGGCTTCGGCCAGGCTCTTTACGCCCAGGAAATCAAAGAACGCCTTGCCCGTTTCCTCGGCGGTTTTCAGGTCGCTGCACAGGCCGAACTCAAAGGGATAGGGCGGGGCGAACGCGCCGCTCTGGATGATGGCCCGCTGGATCAGGCCCTTGTTTTCGGGGCAGGTGATCTGGGCGGACACGCTCATGCCGCCCGCGCTCTGGCCGCCGATGGTGATGTTATTCGGGTCGCCGCCGAACGCCGCGATGTTCCGCTTCACCCAGCGGGTCGCCGCCTGCTGGTCGAGGAAGCCGAAGTTGCCGGGAGCGTCGGGGGATTCTTTCGTGATTTCGGGATGGCACAGGAAGCCGAACACGTTCACCCGGTAATTCACCGTGACCACCACGATGCCGCGCCGGGCAATGCGCTCGCCGTCGAATTCCATTTCAGCGGAATAGCCCACCTGCAACCCGCCGCCAAAGTACCACACGAACACGGGCATATCCTTGCGACCGTCCGCCGGCGCCCAGATGTTCAGGGTCAGGCAGTCTTCGCCCATGGGGATTTCCTTGTCCACGTGCCATTCCCGGTCATACAGGTTTTTGGGGTCGGCGCTGATGGGGGCCTGCATGGGAATGGGCGAAAAGGCGTAGGCTTCTAATTCGCCTTCCCAGTCCGGGCAGGACTGCGGCGCGCGCCAGCGGTTTTCCCCCACCGGCTGCGCGGCGTAGGGAATACCCTTGTAGCTGGTAATGCGCGGGTCGGCGGCGGGCAGGCCCTTTACCCAGCCGTTTTCGGTTTTCACTTTGCGAATCATGACGCATCCTCCTTTAAATTTGACGCCTTACAGCATTTACTGTCTGCGCAGATTGATCCACCGCATGAGCCGCCGAATGTCCATCCGCAGCTGAAGCCAGGCTTGTTTTCCAAAGAACAGGATGAAAGGCAGCAGGGAGAAAACCAGCGACACCTTATAGGGCAGGGGCATGATGATCAGCTGGTAAATCAGGTACGCGCCCCAGGCCCAGCCAATCCAGCGCATCTTCACCGGCAGGAAGAAGAACAGCAAAATTTCATGATCGGGATACAGCACCGCGAAGGCCAGCAGCAGCGACAGGTTCAGGTATTCATTGGTCGCCACGCCCATGATGAAGCCGGAAATGATGTTGCCCAGGATGCCGATGGCGTAATAGATGTTGAACCGGGCGCTGCCCCACTGGTGTTCCAGTGCCGTACCCAGGAAGTAATAGAAATACAGGCTGAACAAAATCCAGATGATACTGCTGCTGGGCGGCAGGAAAATGAAGGTGATCAGCCGCCAGATTTCGCCCCGCAGGATCAAATCGCGGTTAAAGTACAGCAGTTGGTATGCGCTGCGGTACAGGGGCAGCAGTTCCAGCACAAACACCCCGCCCATGGCAAAGCACAGGTATTTCATCAGGTCGGGGATGTAATGCCGTCCGATCTTCCTTTCCAGTTTGTTGAGCCAGTTCACGAAATCACCTCCATGTTTGGTTTCTCAAACGCCCATGCGGATGAACACGTACACAATGGCCGCCACAATCGCCGCGGCGGTGATCAGCAGGCCAAAGGAAATGGCGTTGGTGAGCGCGTTGCCGTACTGCGTATCGTCCGGGTCGCGGCGGCGAATCCATTTCCGGGGCACCAGGCCGATTCTGCAAAGCCCCTCCGCAATGGCGCAGGATAGGCGGGTGACAGGATTGTGAGCTTTTGCGTGCTCCAAATCCTTCCGGTTCATCAGGAACAGGGAGCGAATCGCCAGCAGCACCGTGTCCATGAGACCGTCAAACACGCGGCTGACCACCACGCAGACGCCGGGAACGAACTTCATGAAGAACCAGCTTTCCGGCAGATGATCGAAGAAGGAGAAAACAGCGGTAACGCCCTTGGGAATCCATTCCTTGATCAGCTTGCTGTCCGGCAGGTGGTCCAGGAAGGAAAAGAATGCGGAAACGCCCTTGGGAATCCACACAGTCACCAGCTTGCTGTTGGGAATATAATCCAGGAAAGAGGCGACGGTCAGGCCAAACCATGGCAGGAACCGGGTGAACACCGGGCGGTAGAATATCTCTTCCAGGTCCAGCCACTGGGGCCAGCGGTTCAGGTAGCCCTTTTCCCTGCTGTACAGCACAGGCCGCACGAAGAACAGATATACAGCGATGCCAATGACCAGGCTGATACCGCCGCCCATTAAATTGGTCAGGGAAAAGAACGCCACTTCATGGGACAGGGCAGGCCGGTTCAGGAAGGAGGCGCTGGCCTGGGTCAGCGGCAGTAAAACCTGATTGGGCAGCAGGCCGATAAGGAGCAGCGGAAGCGCCGTCAGCAGCAGCACCAGGCCGGAACGGAACGTCATATCGGTTTCGTTGGTCAGCTCGTCGTAATGGGCCTGCCTGTGTTCATCGGGGTTCTTCTGCCAGAACAGGCAGATATAGAGCTTAAGCATGTAAGCCGTGGTCAGCCCGGCGGCGAAGAGGAACACCCACTCGCAGAAGCGGTAGACGGAGAAGCCTTCGATTTCTTCCGCCAGCTCCACCAGGCCCTCGTGGATCATGGTTTTGCTGGTGTAGCCGTTCAGCCCCGGCACGCCCGCCAGGCCCAGCGCGCCCAGGAGGAATACGGCGTGCAGCAGTTTCTTGCCCCTGCCGTAGCCGCGAAGGTCGCTCAAATCCAGGGTATGGGCTTTCATGTAGACGGCCCCGGCGCACAGGAACAGGCACAGCTTGAGCAGCGAATGGTTCACCATATGCCCCACCGCGCCCGCCGCGGCCAGGGCTCCGTGGTGCCCCAGCAGCATGGCGCAGGACAGGCCCACGGTGATATAGCCGATCTGGGACAGGGACGAGCAGGCCAGGGTGCGTTTCAGGTTCACGGAGAACACCGCCAGCACCGCGCCGAGGGTCATGGTGAACAGGCCCAGGCCCAGCATCACATGGCCGAACACGGGATTGTCTCCCATAATGTTCATGCCGATGACGATCACGCCGAACAGGCCGGTCTTGGTCAGCATACCGGACAGCAGCGCGCTGGCCGGGGCCGGAGCCACGGGATGGGCTTTCGGCAGCCAGATGTGCAGCGGTACCATGCCCGCCTTGGCGCAGTAGCCCACCAGCATGAGGCAGGCAGGGAAAATCAGCTTGCTGTTTCCGCCCTGCTGGCGCAATACATCAAAGGCCAGGCTGCCCGTTTCCTTCCAGGTCAGGAACATGCCCATCAGCGTGACCATGCCGCAGGCCACGGACACGCCCAGATACGTCTGCGCCGCCCGCATGGCTCCGGGCGTTTCCTCGTGGGCCACCCAGGGATAGGAAGCAATGGACATGATTTCAAAGAACACGAAGGTGGTATACAGGTCGTCGGAGAAGAACACGCCCACCACGCCGCAGAGGGTAATGAGGGTAAAGCAGGCGTAGCGGCCCCGGTTGCCGCCGTGGCCCGCAAAGTATTCCAGGGAAAACTGGCAGGCCAGCGCCCACATGAAGCATGCCAGCATCGCATAGAGCGCGCGAAAGGTGTCCACAAAGAAATACAGCCCCAGGCCCATTAAGCTGGGAAACCAAAGGAAGATGCTTTCCCTCTGGGAAACCCGGACGAACAGCCACACGGACAGGCCGAATTCCGCCAGCGTAAACAGCCGCAGCAGGAATTCCCGGGCTGAGCCGCTTTTCTTTCCAGCCAGGGGCGCAAGCACCGCGCCGAGCAGCGGAAGCAGGAGCATCAATAAGAGAATCATACAATGCCTCCTTCCGCAAGAACCGTCAAATAATCCATCACGCGGCCCGCAAACACGCCCGCGGCAATCAGCAGCAGGCACAGCAGGGCCAGCGAAATCTTCATACAGGGGCCGGGATCACGGGGCAAGGTCTCCCCCGCGGGCTCGGGACGTAGGAAAAACGCGGGAAACACCACGGTGAAAATGTAAATGCAGGTCAGCACAGCGGAAATGAGCAGCGCCACGCCGCCCACAAACGCCCAGGCGTCCCCCTGTTCAAAGGCGGCGGTGACCAGCGCGTACTTGCTCACGAACCCCGGCAGCGGCGGCACGCCCATCAGCGACAGGCCCGCGATTGTGAACGCGCCGAAGGTGAAGGGCATCTGACGCCCCAGGCCGTGGGCCTGCCGCGCCCGGGTGCGGCCCGTCTGGGTCAGCACCGCGCCGGAGCAGAAGAACAGGATGATTTTCATGAGGCCGTGGAACACCATGTGGGACAGCCCGGCGGCCATGCCCCGCCCTGTCAGCAGCGACAGGCCGAAGAGCATATAGCTCAGGTTGCTGACCGTGGACCAGGCCAGGCGGCGCTTCAAATGCTGCTCCCGCACGGCCATGACGGCAGCGTACACCACCGTCGCCGCGCTGAGGATGAGCATCACGGTCTGCACCCAGGTGCCGCGCACCGCGTCCAGGGGAACGGTGTAGTAGAAGAACCGCGTCACCGCGAACACGCCCGCGTTCACCACGGCCACGGCATGGAGCAGGGCGGTCACGGGCGTCGGCGCGACGGATGCCGTGGGCAGCCAGCGGGACAGGGGCAGCACCGCCGCCTTGACCCCGAAGCCCAGAAAGCCCAGCAGGCACAGCGCCCGGAACCAGGCTATATCAGCATTCCCCGGCAAAACGGGATTCTCGTGGAACTCGCCCAGGCCGAAGCCGCTCAGGCCCAGCATGGCCATGAAGCCCAGGGCCGCGCCGCCGATCAGGTACAGCATGTACTGGAACGCGGCTTTGGTGGAGGCGTCGTCCTGTTCATGCCACACCAGCGGCACGGTGCACAGGGTCAGCAGTTCATAAGAAACATAGAGGGTGAACAGATTATCGGAAGCAGACAGCAGGATGGCCGCGCCGTAGGAGAGAAGATACCAGGAAAAGAAGTTGCCCTCCCGCTTTTCGTGGCGCATGTACTCGATGGCGTACAGCACAGACAGGGGCCACAGCGCCGCGGCCAGGCCGATATAGACCTTGCCCGCCCCGTCCAGCCGCAGGGCGAACACGAACCGTTCCGACAGGCGGAACAGCTCCGTCCTTTCCACACCGCCGGCAAATATCAGATAAGCGACACAGGCCGAGACCGTAAGCGCGGAAAGCAAAGCGGCCGCCATTCTCAAGCCCCGTTTTGCCCGCCGCAGCAGCATGACGAACCCGCCCAGCGCCACCGGCAGCAATGCGCAAATCAGCAATTGCATGTGATTGACTCCTTACAGCAGGCTTTGCGCCACAGTCTGGAAATAGCTGATGATCGGCCCGGAGAACATGCCCAGCAGCACGATCAGCGCGGAATACACTCCCATGGGAACCAGCATCTTCCAGCCCGCTTCGCAGCTGGGTTCAGGCTTCACATCTTCGCCGGGGAAGCAGCCCTTGATGACCACCGTGAACAGGTACGCCGCGGTCAGCACGGCGGAAATCAGCAGCACCGTCGGGCCAATCCAGCTGTAGGAAAGCCCCGTCGCCAGCGCGCCCTGGGCCAGATTCCACTTGCTGATAAAGCCGCCGGTGGGCGGGATGCCGACCAGGCCGAGGGAAGCGACGGTAAAGAACGCATACGTCCAGGGCATGCGTTTGCCCAGGCCTTCCATTTCGTCCACCTGGGTTTTTCCGGTCTTGTGGATGATGCAGCCCGCGCCCATGAACAGGGTGTTCTTCATGAGGGAGTGGAAGATCACATGCAGCATGGCCCCCACGAAGCCCCATTCCGTCAGCGTGAACAGGCCGAACAGCACGTAGGACACCTGGGACACGGAAGAATAAGCCAGCCGTTTTTTGAGCTTCTTTTCTTTCAGCGCCAGCAGGGAGCCCATCAGGATGGTGGTCAGGGTCAGGCACAGCATGGTGTACTGCACCCAGGTGCCGCGAATCCGTTCCGCCCCTGCGATAGAGAACAGCACCCGCACGATGCCCAGCACGCCCATTTTCGTAATGACGCCGGACAGCACGGCGCTGGCCGGGGCCGGAGCCACGGGGTGGGCCGTGGGCAGCCAGCCGTGCAGGGGGAACATGCCCGCCTTCACGCCGAAGCCGATCAGCATGGTCAGGAAAATCGCCATGGCAAAGCCTTCCTTCCCGGCAATCTGTTCGGCAGTGACCAGGCCGGAGGCGAAGTCGCCGTTCCCGCCGATAGCCCCGATGAAGAAAATGCCGATCAGCGCGGCGCTCGCGCCGATGACGGAATAGATCAGGTACTTGATGGCGGCGGCCACGGCTTCCTTGTCCCGGTTATGCAGCACCAGGGGGACGGTCAGCAGGGTCATGGCTTCGTAGAACATGTAATAAGTGACCAGGTTGCCCGCCATCGCCAGCGCGTGCAGGATGCCCTGGGTGATGGTGTAGAATAGGAAGAACCGGGCGGGGTTCTCGTCGTGCTCCAGGTATTCCTGGGCGTAGAGGGCCACGCCGGGCCAAATCACCGCCAGGAGCAGCAGCCAGATGCGGCTCACGCCGTCCACCCGGAGGGAAAAGGCCAGCATATCCGTCCAGCGAAGGGACACTTCCGGCATATCGGGAACCAAGGCGCAGAGTGCAGCCAGCACAGCGCCGACCAGAATCGTGAGGAAGGAAGCCTTGTGCAGCGCTTCTCCCTCCAGCCGCAGCCACCGCCACAGGCAGGCCATCACAATGGGAAGCAGAATTGCGAAAATCATCAAAAGAATCATATCATTTTCCCCCTATCCTGATTAAACAAACATTGCGATGCCCTGCTGGATCCAGTCCAGCACAGGAGCGCCGAAGATACCAAGACCGATATTGATGAGGATCAACACGCCCATGGCGAACGCGAAAGGCGCGTCCTTTTGTTTGGGCGCATTTTCCTGTTCCGTATCCTCCGCCGGGCGGTACAGCGTCAAGGCGCAGCGGAGTAAGTAGCCCACGTTCAGCGCCGTGCTGACCAGCAGATCGGCCAGCACCACCACCATGCGCCATCCACCCAGCTCCACGGCGGCCTTTGCCAGGAACACCTTGCTGGCAAACCCGCCCAGCACCGGCACGCCTACCAGCGACAGCGCGCCCACCAGGAACGCCAGCGCCGCCAGGGGTTCTTTCTTCGCCGTTCCCCGCAGCGCCGGGAAGGTATCCTGACCGTCCGCCGCGGACCGCAGCTTGTTGCCCGCCAGGAACAGCATGGACTTGGCTGACGAGTGCGCCAGAATGTGGAACAGCGCGGCGGCAAAGCCCGCCTCGGTTCCCAGGGCGATGCCCAGGAAAATGTAACCGATCTGGGCCACGGAGGAATAAGCGATCATGCGCATCATGTGGCGCTGGACAATGGCGTACACCGAGCCCGCAATCACGCCCACCATGGCGTAGAGGAACAGCACGTCCTCAATGCGCCGGGCGAATACATCCGTTCCCGCGGCGCGGAAGAAAACCTTCACCAGCAGGAAGATGTACATTTTCGATACCACGCTGCTGAGAATCGCGCTGGAGGTGGCCGTGGATGTGCTGTACGCGCTGGGCAGCCAGGTATGAAAGGGATACAGGGCGCTCTTGATGGCGACGCCCAGGGTCATGAGCAGGAAGGACAGGTACAGCGGCATGGGATACCGGTTCGCCGCCAGCAGTTCTTTCACCCCGGCGCCCAGCTGCGGGAACAGCAGGTGCCCCGTCAGGCAGTACAGCATGCTCAAGCCCAGCAGGAACAGGCCGCTGCCCAGCAGGTTCATGATCATGTACCGGGTCGCCGCGAACATGGTGTAGCCCTCGTTCCGGGACAGGATCAGCGCGCAGGCGGCGATGGTGGAAATTTCGATGAACACGTAGGCGGTGAACAGGTCGTTGGTAAAGGTCATGGCGCACATGGCCGCCATGAGCAGGCAGAACACCGCGGCGTACAGGTTCACCCGGTTCGGGGCGATGTCCAGGCTGAACTGCCGCCACCCGCCCAGCAGCGAAAGGAACATGATCACCGCGAACAGCAGCCCCACCAGCGCTTCCGCCGCGCCGATGCGCAGCTCGTTGCCAAACGGCGCGCCGATTTCGCCCATGGCGAACACGAAGGATTCATTCTTCGTCAGCGTAAAGTACAGCAGGACGCCCATGCCGCAGCATTCCAGGAAAGCCAGCGCCGCCATCACCGCCCGAGCCGCTTTCGCTTTCAGCACGGAACAGACCGCCGCGCACACCAGCGCGCCGACGATCATGAACAGGGGAAGATTTTGCCACCAAACCATGGTCATCATTTCCCCTCTCTCCGTATTTTTTCCGCGATTTCGTCAATGTCCAGGGAGTGATAGCGCTCGTACAGGCGCACCGTCAGCCCCAGCATCACGGCGGTCACGCTGACGCCCACCACGATGCCCGTCAGCACCAGGCCCGCGGGCAGGGGATTCACGTAGGCGGCGGGATCGGAAACGCCCTCCGCGTAAATGGGGGCCAGCCGGCCTTCAATATAGCCGTAAGACGCTAAAAAAAGGTAAATGCCGCTGTCCATCATGGAAAAGCCGATGATCTTCTTCATCAGGTTCTTGTCCAGCAGGAGGAGCGCAAACCCGATGCCGAACAGCGCCACGGCGGTCAGCCCGTCCAGATGGGTAAATACCCGGCCCAGCATCAGAATTCCCCCTTTCGGAACATGGTGAACAGGGCGTACATGGTGCAGGCCACCACGCAGCCCACCACGAAATTCAGCGGCAGCAGCAGCCCGCCGGACAGGATGTTCCCCGGCGTGCCGATGGGAATGTGGCTGTCCAGATGGTTGGCCCCGGCGAAAAAGTGGTAGCCCTTCGCCAGGGAATAAAACAGCAGCGAGCAGACCGACACCCACTTGAAGGTTTTGTAGGTGAAGAACTTCTCGATTTTCCGGTACTCGAAGGCGTTCTGGTACAGGATCAGCCCCGCCCCCAGCACCGCGCCGCCGGAGAACCCGCCGCCGGGCGACAGGTGCCCGTTGAAGATAATGTACACCCCGAAAATGAAAATCAGCGGCGTCAGAAGCCGGGCGGCGGATTGGAGGATCACATCGTGATGCGGCTCGAAATACCGCTCGAACGCGCCTTGGGCCAGGCGCTTTTTTTCGTCCTGCTCGCCGTAGATGCTCAGCATCAGCAGCACCGTACACACGGCGATGAACAGCACATGGGTCTCCCCCAGCGTGTCGAAGCCGCGATAGTTCAGGATGATGCCGGTGACGATGTTCATAGCCCCGGTTTCTTCCTTTGTATGCTCCACATAGAACTCGGTCAGCTCGCTGTCCATCAGCGTGTCCGCCGCGCCGAACCGGGGCATGCGATCCACCGCTTCCATGAGCAGCCAGATGAGCGCTGCCGCCATGGTGAGCGCCAGCAGGCGGTACCACCAGGAATCGGCGTAGGCTTTGCGGGGCTTTTTTGCAATGTCCGCCGTTTTATCGGAGGATTTCTTTTTCTTTTCCCTTTTCTGCTTACCCGGCGCTTCCGGCTCTTCCTCCCGCAGGGCGTCCTGCATTTCCGCGTCCAGGGCGTTCCCGCCGTTTTCCAGCCAGTCGAGGAACGAGGCGAAGCGCTTATTCTTCCGCGTCATCTTCCGCTTCCCCCTTTTCCCGGATGGCGTGAATTTTTCTCAGCGCCGCGAACATCAATATGGAAGATACGCCCGCGCCCACGGCAGCTTCGGTGATGGCCAGGTCGGGGGATTGCAGCAGCATCCATACCACCGACATGGCCAGGCCCTGGGCCATGAACGTGATCACGGCGGCCAGAAGATTCTTTGTCAAAGCCACCGCCACCGCGCAGGCGATCATGAACAAAAGCAGGATGACATTCAGGGCTTCCATTCTTTCGCCTCCGCTTCAAAATGCTTTTCGTCCGTTTCGCGCACCAGTCGGGCAATCAGGTGGCTGCACACCGGGCTGGTGATCCAGAACAGCGCCACGACCAGCAGAATCTTGAGCGTCACCGGGCTGAAGCCGGCATACACCACCGCCGCCAGCGCCATCAGCAGCAGGCCCAGCGTGTCCGCCATGCCCGCCGGATGCAGCCGGTTCACGGAGAAATGGAACCGGTTCACGCCGATCACCGCCGTGATTTGGATGAACAATCCCGCCAGCAGCAGGAAGGCGAAAACAGCCTGACGCGCATATTCAAGCATTTTTCTTGTCCTCCCTTGCTTTCTTTGCCTTATGGATCCCGATATAGATCCTGCACAGCAGCACCACCGCCAGGAAGCTCAGCATGGCGTAAATGAGCGCGATGTCCATGAGATAATCTTCCTTCATGAGCAGCGACAGGAACAGGGTGATGGTGATGACAAAAGTGCCGGTCATGTTCACCGCCACGATGCGGTCCGACGTGGACGGCCCGCGCACCGCCCGGAACAGGCACACGAACAGGCATAAACCCAGCACGATCATGGCTCCCTGTATCAATAACGTATAGAGATTATCCATGCAGCGCCTCCTCGATTTTCAGCAGTTTTCTTTCAAAGATCAAATCCTCCAGCCCCTCCGCCAGCTCGGGCCGCAGGCAGTGCACCGTCAGTTCCTCCCCCTCCACGGATACCGAAATCGTGCCGGGGGTCAGGGTGATGGCGTTGGCCAGGGCCATTTTCGCCAGGCGGGTTTTCAGGCTTGTGCGGATGGTGCGAACCGTCGCGTCGGCTTCTTCAAAGTATACGATGCGGCACATGTTCAGGTTGGCCTTTACAATCTCCCAAATGACGGTGAGACAATAACCGATGATTCGCGGCAGGACAAGATACAGCCTGAATTCTTTCCGGAACGACCAGCCGCACGCCTTCCACATAAACAGCATCGCCGCCGCAGTCACCGCCGCGCCGACAGCCGCCGTTTCCGGTGTCCATCGGCCATTGAGAATCATCCAGAACAAAAAAAACGCAGCTGCCATGTTTCTCCCCTTTTCTTTGAGCAAAACGCAAGGAAATGCGCATTTCTTTCCTCTTAATTTAATCTGTTCTTCCGGGTATCGCTCTGCCTGTCCAGTATACACGAATCTGCGTTTTTTCACAAGACCTTGGCGCAAAGAAAACGGCGGGAAATCATCAAAGCGCTTCATCAAAGCGAAAGAAAATCAGACAGCGGTTTGTTGTTTCAAAAATGTTACAAATATATGTTGATAGCATGAATTATTTGTACATAAAATTTGCAATATTTGTACGGAATTATCTCTTGTGCGGGTATTATATCTTTGTTATAATAGGTTCAGAAATAAATTGCCCACTTATCCCATCCCGCGGGTATTTGTTTTCATGTAAATCGAAAGCGAGGTTCTCTATGAAGCGGAAAATGATCAGCAGGGCTGCTCTTTCTTTGCTTCTGGCGCTCTCATTGCTGCTGTCCGGCTGCGCCTCCGCCGCCGAACCGGCTCCCGTCCCGACGGAGTCAACGCCCTTTCAGAAGTTCAGCCGCACGGACCTGAGCGCGTTCGATACGGTGATCACCCTGACGGGCTTCGCCCCGGATCAGGCGTCTTTTGACCGGGCCGCCGATCGGGCTTTTGAACGCATCCAGTCCCTGGATCATATTTTTGACGGCTACAACGCATACGACGATCTGCACAATCTGTATTACGTCAATCGCCACGCGGCCCTGGAGCCGGTGGAAATCCCCGATGATTTATTTCAGCTGATTTCCTGGTGCAAGAACCAATGGGAATCCGGTCTGCGGCAAACGAACATTGCCATGGGCGCGGTGCTGTCCATCTGGCATGAATACAGAACCGCCGGGATCCAGCATCCCGAGGAAGCCCAGCTGCCTCCCATGGAAGCGCTGCAAGCCGCCAGCGAGCATATTGATTTTAACCATGTGGTGCTGGACAGCGAAAAACAGACCGTGTTCTTCTCTGACCCGGAATTGACGCTGGATATCGGCGCGGTAGCGAAGGGCTACGCCGCGGACGCGGTGGCGGGTATTCTGTATCTGGAAATGCCTTCCTTCCTGTTGAGTCTGGGCGGTAACGTATACGCGGGCAACGCGCCGATGGATGGGCGCAGCAACTGGGCCGTGGGCGTGCAGAACCCCGACGTGACCCAGAGCGGCACGAAGGACATTCTGGACGTGCATGACAAAACCGTGGTCACCAGCGGCGACTACTGGCGCTATTACACCGTGGATGGCCAGCGCTACCACCACATCATCGACCCGGAAACGCTGATGCCTTCCACAAAAATGGTGTCCGTCACCATCCTGTGCGAAAGCTCCATCCTGGCGGACTTCCTGAGCACGGCGCTGTTCGTTCTCTCCTATGAGGATGGCCGCGCCGTGGCGGACAGCCTGGATGGCGTGGAAGTGATGTGGATTCTTCCCGACGGCAGCATCCATGCCACGGACGGGATGAAGGACTACGCCCGCTCCCTGAAAAATCCTTCCTGAGGAGGATAACTTCTGAACGATGCAGAACAGCAAAAAGCCAAATAAAACCGGAAACATTCTGGTCATTGCGATTCTGGTGGTGGTCGCGGCGGGGCTGCTGATTGCCTCCCGGTTCATCCAATCCCCCAACGCGAACCTTTCCCAGACAGAAATCGAAAATACCATCCAAGCCCTGGCGACGGAACCCCCCGAGCCGCTCCCGGCGGAAACGGCCCAGGCCGCGGAAGCCGAAGCCACCCACGCGCCCGAAGCGAAATATGAGGAGCTCGCCGAAGGTTATCTGTTCATCATCCTGAACGGCCGCGTCTGGGGCATCGAGCCGCTGGGCGAAGAACGCGACGTGACCGTGGATCAGGGCGACGGCGTGGTGAACGTCATCCACCTGCAAAAGGACGGTTTCTATATGGCCTCCTCCACCTGCGACAACCAGCTGTGCGTGGGCGAAGGAACGGTCACCCTGGACAACTGGCAACAGCGCATCCTGGGGCCCTGCGTTTACTGCCTGCCCCACAGCTTGCAATTGGAGCTGGTAGTGCCCAACGCGGCCCCGGATCCCAACGCGCCGGACGCATAAAATGAGTGAGGAGTGAGGAGTTAGGAGTGAGGAGTTAATAGTGTATGAATGAAAACGCTTGCAAAAATGCATGTTCAAAATGAAACACACTCTCACAACTCCTAACTCCTCACTCCTCACTCCTAACTTTTTCCCCCGTTCCCCCGGCCCGGGTCGGGCCTTTTCCCGGCAAAGCGGGAAGATAGATGAAGTAACTGTGTTTCCCTGACAGGAAACAGAGATAGGAGGACAGAACCAAGTGAAGAAACAACTTCCTGGCTGGGCGGTGCTGCTCATCATCACCCTGGTCGCGGGTCTTGCGCTGGGCGGCACCAACGCGCTCACCAAAGACCCCATCGCGCAGCAAGCCCTCATCAAGGCAGAGAACGCCCGCAAGGCCGCTTTGCCTGACGCTGCATCCTTTGAGGAAATCCCACTGGCCGAGGGAGCGTCGGTTGATTGGGTCTATGCCGGACTCAAGGACGGCTCCCCCGTCGGTTACGTGGCCCAGAAAACCGTGAACGGCTTCGGCGGAAAGGTCGAAGTCATTGCTGGCGTGGACACCAAGGATGCCCCCGATACCTTCAAAATCGGCGGCATCACCGTGGGCGGCGCGGACTTTTCCGAAACCGCGGGTCTGGGTGCCCGCGCCAAGGAGCCGGCCTTCACCGACCAGTTCCCCGGCAAGGTCTACCCAGTCAGCTACATCAAGGCGGGCGGCACGCCCACCGAAAGCACTGTGGACGCCCTGACCTCCGCCACCATCACCACCACCGCCGTGGTCAACGGCGTGAACGACATCGTGAAATACGTCAAGGCGGACGTGATGGGCATCGCCGGTGTGGAAATGCCCGCCAAGCCCGCGGACGGCGTGTTCTCCGCTTCCGAGAAGGGCTTCCGCGGCCCCGTGTACGTGGAAGCCGCGTTTGACGGAGCCGGGAAAGTCACCTACATCAAGGTCGGCGACGAGAGCTTTGCCGAGGATATCGGCGTGGGCGTCATCGAGCCCGACTTCATGATCCAGTTCATCGGCAAGCAGATGCCCCTGGAAGTGTCCGATATCGACGTGATCGCGGGCGCGACCATCTCCTCCACCGCTGTGGTGAAGGCCCTGAACAACGCCTACGCCATCGCGGGCGGCGCGGAGATCGTGGTGCCTGAAACGCCCACCATGCCCGAGAAACCCGCCGAGGGCGTGTACAGCGCTTCCGCCGATGGTTTCCGCGGCCCCGTGTACGTGGAAGCCGCCTTCGATTCCGACGCGAAAGTGACCTACATCAGCGTGGGCGACGAAGCCTTCGCGGAAGATGTGGGCGCGGGCGTGAAGGAACCTGAATTCATGATCCAGTTTATCGGCAAGACCGTGCCCCTGGAAGTGGCCGACATCGACGCCATCGCGGGCGCGACCATTTCCTCCACCGCCGTGGTGAACGCGCTGAACAAGGCGTATAACGCCAGCCAGGGCATCGTGGAAGAAGTCGTTGAAATTGTGATGCCCGAGAAGCCCGCCGAGGGCGTGTTCAGCGCCGCTGAAAAGGGCTTCGCCGGTCCCGTATACACCGAAGCCGCCTTCGACGCGGACGGAAAGATCACCTACATTGCCGTGGGCGATGACAGCTTCGCCGAGACGGAGGGCTTCGGCGCGAAGGCGCTGGTGCCTGAAAACCTGTATCCCTTCATTGGCGCGCAGATGCCGCTGAATGTGGAAGACGTGGACGCCCTCTCCGGCGCGACCTTCACCAAGACCGCTATCGTCAACAGCCTGAACAAGGCTTACGCGGCCTCCAAGGGCGAAGCGGTGGAAGAACCGACCAAGGAAGAAGCGCCCGTCACAGTAGAAACCCCTGAAAACACCTTCGGCGCGGATGCGGACGGATTCCAGAGCCCCGTTCATGTGGAAGCCGCGTTCGACGGCGATAAGGTCGCTTCCATGACCATCGGCGACAAGCGCTTCGACGAAACCCCCGGCTTCGGCGCCCGCGCGCTGGAACCCGAGGTTGCCGCCGCCTTCATCGGCAAGACCGTGCCCATGAAGGTGGAAGACATTGACGTGCTCTCCGGCGCGACCTTCACCAAGACCGCCGTGGTGGAAGCGCTGAACAAAGCCTATGAAAAGTCCCTGACCGCCGCCCCCGCAGAGGAGAAGGCCAGCGGCTATATCGCCTCCGCCCAGGGCTTCGGCGGTCCCGTGACCGTGGAAGCCACCTTCGACGGCGATAAGATTGCTTCGATTAAGATTGGCGACGATCAGTTTGCCGAGACGCCCGGCCTGGGCGCTCGCGCGCTGGAAGATGAATTCCAGGCCCAGTTTATTGGCAAGCAGATGCCCATTTCCCTC
>CADBCX010000050.1 GCA_902793245.1 uncultured Eubacteriales bacterium
AATGGCACTTTTGTAACAAAAAAACGCGCGCATAATCAATGGGCCAAAGCCTGCCCGGGGCAGCAGGACGACTGCTGCCCCGGGCAGGCTTTGGCCCAGTTGCAAATTACTCAAAATGATCCGTATTGGCTGACTGCTTCATCAATGGTGACGGCTCCGATCCCGACCTGATACGCCGCGTTCCTTACCTGAGTGGCAAGGGAATCCGTGATACCAATCACTTCCGGGCAAAATATCCGTTCTGCGGGCACTTGGCCGAAAGGCGCGTATACAGCGTCGAAGGATAAATCTGTTGTCGGCGTAACCAGGCGTTTCGAGGAAGCCATCCTGTTCAGTTCCTGGCGTGAGACCAGAAAGCGCATAAACTCGTTTGTCATGTCCAGATTGTCGCAGGTTTTATTGACAGAAAACTGTATGGAGGGGCTGTCGATAAAATATCCTCCGGCTTCTGACAGCGGAATGGGCGTAAAGGAATAGGAAAAAGGTGCTTTGGAAAACGCTTCGGATTGGCTTTCCCGCTTTCCGGTTCCGGACACGGTATCTCCCGTGCAGATCATCATGGGAACGTCCCCTTCAAAAAAGCGGAGAATGACCTGCGTATAGTTGTCGCTGATTTCGTCGCATTTTTCCAGATTGATATAGCCGTTCCCAATCAGCTGCATCATCGCCTCCAGTGCCGGGCGCATATACTCGCCCGCAGAGGGATTCATTTCATTCGCGGCCCGAAGCGCTTCGGGATTATCGCTGAGGGCAGCCACGACTTCCGGGTACACCAGGATGTTCATCAGGCAGCCGGAAGAACCCGCGCTGTAGCCCATCATGGGACTGGCATAACCCTTGCTGAGAAACGCTTCGCACACAGCCAGCAGTTCTTCCCAAGTGGTCGGAACTTGAAGCCCTTCCTTCGCAAACAGATCGTTGTTCACCAGCATGCCATAGTTTCTGGCGAAAACTGGCACCATCAGCAAATGACCATCCGCGTCCAGATTCAGCAGACCGGTGCGAAGACAGTCCAGATCCAAGCCTATCTGGGGATCGGAAAGATCCTCCATATGGTCATAGACCTGTTGGTATTTTTCATTTCCGCACATCCATTGATAGGAGAAGAAGATGTTCGGGGCGTTACTGCTTTCCAGCACCGTTCCCAGCAGATTGTTGTAATCATCCGGTTTCCAATAGCTCATCTCAACATCGGGATAAAACTCATTGAATCTGTCGAATTCGGTTTCCAGCGCTTCAAAGTTGGAATAGCTCCCAATCACAGTGATCTGGCAGCTGGTATCCGTATCCAGCCTCGGCTGGAATGCAGATTCCGCCTTAGCTCGAGAAATACAGGCCGTCGGTACGATAGCAAGCAGGGCACCCAGGATGACGCAAAGCATTTTTTTCATTTTCTCTTTTCCTCCTTGATTCTGCGAATTTCTTTGATGACAAGTTTCATGTCAACCGGTTTGGCAATATGTCCATCCATGCCCGCTTCCAGGCATTCCGCGATGTTTTCTGAGAAAGCGTCGGCAGTCATAGCAATGATGGGAATGGAAGAAGCCCATTTATTTTCCAGCCTGCGGATATGCCGCGTCGCGTCCAGACCGTTCATTTCGGGCATTTGAACATCCATGAAAATCAGCGCATAGCTTCCCTCTTTGGCCTCCGCCATTTTGTCTACGCAGATCCGGCCGTTTTCAGCTCGTTCTGACGTGATGCCAAACATGTTCAGCATGGCGGAGATGATTTCCCAGTTAATGTCGTTGTCTTCCGCCACCAGGATATTGATTCCCACCAGGTCAGAATAGTTATCCTCCGGTTCCACGGCCTTTGCTTCCGTCCCGAGCAGTTCATTGATTTTCTGATACAACCTGGAGCGGAACAGCGGCTTGCAGCAGAATCCGTTTGCACCCGCCTCCTTTGCTTTGCCTTCGATGTCGGACCAGTCATAAGCGGAGGTCAGCAGGATGGGGATTTGGGCGCCTACTTCTGCCCGGATCCGCTTGATTGTTTCGATACCGTTCATATCCGGCATCTTCCAGTCCAGGATAACCACATTGTAATCCTTCCCGGCTGTGTGGCGGCGGCGGGTCATCTCCAGCGCTTCCATACCGCTCTTCGCCTTCTCCGCGTTGATGCCCAGCGATTCCAGCGTATCCACCGCGGTATCCAGCAGAATCGGGTCATCATCCGCAATCAGTGCGTCGACAGCTTCAAAATGCAATTCCTCCATCTGCCTTTCGGCGATAGGAATATCCAGCGCAATGATGAAGGTCGTACCTTTTCCGATTTCGCTCTGGCACTCGATGGTTCCGTTCATCAATTCGACCATCTGTTTTGTGATTGCAAGCCCAAGCCCGGTTCCCTGGATACTGTTGACCCGGCTGTCCGTCTGCCGGGAAAAAGGCTGATACATCTTTTCCATGAATTCAGGGCTCATGCCGATACCGGTGTCCGAGACAATATAAATCAGCTTTACGCAGCTTTCCTTTTCGCTTTCTTCCTCCCTCAGATCCACGGAGACGCGGCCGCCCGGCTCCGTGTATTTGATTGCGTTGGACAGGATATTGATGTAAATCTGGTTCAGCCGCAGCTGATCTGCGTAAAGGTATTCCTTTTCCATACGGTTGATGCGGAAGCTGAAATCAATGCTTTTCTCCTTGATCATGGGTTGAGCCATGTTTACCAGGTTCTCCACTGTCTCCACGATGGAGAAGGTCAGCGGACTCAGGTTGAGTTTTCCGCTTTCCACCTTGGAAATATCCAGAATATCATTGATCAGCGTTAGAAGATGGCCGCTGGCCAGGCCGATCTTTCTCAGGCTTTCTCTCACGGCTTCCCGGTCGCCCAGATTCTTTTCGGCAATCGTGGTCAAACCGATGATTGCGTTCATCGGGGTGCGGATATCATGGGACATGGTGGAGAGGAAATCGGTTTTTGCCTTGTTGGCGGATTCAGCGTTCCTTGCCATCACCCGAAGCATTTTATTAGATGAAAGCATATACAGGAAATCCATCACCAGCAGCATCAACAATCCGGCGGTCACGGCCCCGATCAGCAGCCAATCCATCGTATCCGCATTCAGATCGCTGACCGGTACAGTGCTCAGCAGCACCCAGCCGCTGGTGGAAGTAATGGGCGTATGTGCGACGACGCATTCCCTGCCCTTTGAATCCAGCATGAGAAACGAGTCCGTTTCGGACAGGATATCAGCAAACAGCTGTTGCTGTGCCGTGATGCCCGGCTGGTTATAGGATTTATAGAACTCAAAGAAATTTGAATTTTTAAAAGAGCGTCCCCGGATGATGTAGTTGCCGTCAGCGTCGATCATGGAAAACTCTTCATTCTCATATTCTTCCTGCGGGAAAACCCACTTTCCGGCCAGGTTGGAAGTGGGAACGATGCGCAGCAGGTAAGCCAGCCTCTTCTCTCCTGTTTCTGCGTCCCGTACGGTGATCCTGTTGCAGAAAGCCAATGACTGTTCCCCATTGATGGGATTCGTATAGGTTCGGGAGATGTTGATCGCCGTGTCATGGTCTGCGATCCAGGATCCGTCCCCAAACAGGTCTATCCGCGCATAGGAAACAGAATAATCATCCCTGTTGTTCGGCCTTGGCAGCGTTGAATAGCCCTCCAGGGTTACCGCGTCGATAAGATGGGCGGACGTCGTGGCCTGCGCGTGGGTCGCTCCCACGTATGCCGCGGCTTCTTCCAGCGTCAGATCCTGGCTGTTGATATAATGCGCCCAGTTGTCGCAGATTCCTTGCTCCCCTTCCAGGTAATTTCCCGTTACCTGTTCCATGGCGACAGTGGCGTTGACAAAATGTTCCACCTGGTGCTGGTACTTTTCGTTTCTCTCAGAGTTGGAATACAGCGCAACGAAGGCCATGATGGCAGTCATAAGAACCACATTCACTATGATAATCCATGATGTCTTCAGACGGTTCATTTCAGCAGTTCCTCCAGACGAAAGAATGACAGGGATGTCACCAGCAATTTTTTCCAACGTCTTTGATGCATCGAAAACTCTTTTTGGGCTTATTGGCTGAACCGAATATGGTCATTCTTCTTGATCGCTTGACATAAATACTCGAAAATTGTTCTTTAATTCATTTTAATACTATCAGTAAGCGGAATCCATACTCTCCTTTCCCTGTTGATTGCCCGGCAGGTTTATTATACTACAAATATGGCGAGGACGCAACATCAGCCTGTCTTTTATATCAATCAGCTACGGCGCCGGGATTCCGTCCAGATTAGGTTTTCTCCCTATTTTGCTCCCAGACAAGCGGTATTCTCCTTTATTCTTTTGCGTTTTTTAAATCTCGCAGGCGATGTTGTTCATCGCCTCGTCAGCCGTTTCCGTGACGTTGTTGTACATTATGAAACCGGCGCCATTTCGCTTTATCGAATAAAAATGTTTGCTGAAATGCAGAATTTCTCCTGAATCTTCATCCTTTTCTTATGCCGCTTCTTCCCGTACCTGAGCGGTGTAGAGCTGATAATACAGGCCGCGCCTGGCCATCAATTCCTCATGGCTGCCCGCTTCGGCGATGCCCTTATTGCTGATATACAGAATTCTATCACAATTCTTGATGGTAGACAACCGGTGGGCCACGATGATGCTGGTGCGTCCTTTGAGCATTTCCCGGATGCCCTCCTGCAATCGCTTCTCGGTCTGGGTGTCGATAGAGGAGGTGGCCTCGTCCAGGATCAGGATGGCGGGATCGGAAAGCAGGGTGCGGGCGAAGGCGATCAGCTGCTTTTCGCCCTGGCTCAGGTTGTTTCCCCGCTCTTTGATCTCAGTCTGATACCCCATGGGTAATCTGCGGATCAGCTCGTCCGCCTGCACCCGTCTGGCCGCTTCCTTCACCTCGCTGTCCGTGGCGTCCAGTCGTCCGTAGCGGATGTTGTCCATGAGTGTACCGGAAAAAATGAAGCTGTCCTGGAGCATAATGCCCAACTGGGAGCGCAGGGAATGAAGCGTCACCTTGTTAATGTCGTGGGTCATGCCCGCTTTGTCGTGGAGCAATATCCTGCCGCCGTTCAGGTTATAGAACCGGCACAGCAGATTGATGACGGTGCTTTTCCCCGCACCGGTGGGGCCCACCAGGGCGATGCTTTCCCCGGCCTTGACGTGCAGGTTCATGTGCTCCAGCACGTTGGTTCCTTCCTCGTAGGCGAAGGTCACGTCCTCAAAATCAGCTTCTCCGGTGATGTCGGGCAAGGTTTCCGCGTCCGGGGCGTCGTCCACGATCACGGGCTCGTCCATGGTTTCAAAAATGCGTTCCAGATAGGCGATGTTGTTGACGAAGGAATTGTAGATGTTCGCCAGGTTGGTGATGGGCTGCCAGAAGCGGCTCACGTACTGGCCCATGGCCAGGATCACGCCGAAGGACACCATTTTCCCGCCGCCCATCCAATAGACGCCTGCGATGTAGAGGAAAGTGAGCACCACCTGTGTCATGGTTTCGGAACTGAGCCATACGCAGTTGCTGATATAAACGGCTTTCAGCCATGCCGCCCGGCAGGCAGTGGCCAGCTTTTCCATGATGGAAATATTGACCTCCTGCCGGTCAAAAAGCTGGCTCACCCGCACGCCGTCGATGGATTCAGCCAGATAGGCGTTGTAGTTGCTGTTTTTGTTGCTCTGGTTCTGCCAGGCTTTACGCTGCCGGGGCTTGATGAGGATGATGATGGCCACGAATATGGGCAGACCCGATACGATCACCGTAGCCAAAGTGGCGTCGGTGGTGTACATGAACACCACGATGAACGCTAAGCTGATCACGTCGATGATCATGTTGATGATGCCGTTGGACAGGATATCTGACACGGAGTTGACGTAGTTGATCACCCGCACCAGAATTTTGCCGGCGGGCCTGCTGTCGTAATAGCTGAACGGCAGCTTTTGCAGGTGGGCGAACAGATCGGCGCGAATGTCGTAAATGATCTGCTGGCTCACGTGGGCCATCATGCGGGAGCGAATGACGGTGAACACGATGCTCAGGGAAATCACGCCCACAAACAGAAGGGCCATCCGGCCGATCATGGCAGCGTCCTTGCCCGGCACGGCTTCGTCCAGCACCCATTGGGTAATCTTGGGGATATACAGGGTGGCTACGCTGGAAAGAGCGCTGAGCAAAAGCGCCAGCAGCATCTTGTATTTATGCTTGGCGATGTACCGGCCCGCCCGTTTCAGATGCTTCCATTGAAAGGGAGATTCCAGGCGCTCGTCCACGTCGAATTTATTCCGCGCCATCTTACACCGCCTCCTCCATGGGGATGCCGTATTGCAGGCAGTAGGTCTGCCAGTAATAGCCCCGCTTTTCCAGCAGCTCCCGGTGGGTGCCCTGCTCGGTGATTTTGCCATCCTGCAAAACCAGGATCAGATCGGCGTCCCGCATGGAGGAAATGCGCTGGGCGATGATGAATTTGGTGCAGGGGAAGGGAAGGGATCGAAGCTGATTTTGAATATACAATTCCGTTTCACTATCCACGGCGGAGGTGGTGTCGTCCATCACCAGGATACTGGGCCGAACCGCCAGGGCCCGGGCCAGGGCGATGCGCTGCCTTTGTCCCCCGGAGAGGCCCACGCCTCTTTCGCCGATGATGGTATCGTATCCCTCGGGCAGCTTTTCCGCGAACTCCGATGCGTCGGCCCGGCGGGCAAAATCCTTCACTTCATCCAGCGTCAGCGCCTGATTCCCGAAAGCGATATTGCCTTCCACCGTATCGGAAAACAAAAACACATCCTGGGTGGCGGTGCCGATGTCGCCCCGCAGCTCCTTCAGCTTCCATTGCTTCACGTCGCAGCCGTCCACCCGGATCTGGCCTTCCGTCACGTCATAGAACCGGGCCAGCAATTGGATCAGGGTGGTTTTGCCGCTGCCGGTGGGGCCCATGACCGCCACGGTCTGCCCCGGCAGCACGGAAAAGGTCACGTCCGAAAGGATCGGTTTGCTGTCGATGCCAAATGAAACGTGGTCGAATTCGATCTGGCCCTGCATGCGCTCATGGGCCATGGCGTCCGGCGCGTCCACGATTTCGGGCTTGCCGTAATGCAGTTCCATCACCTTGGCCGCAGAGGTGGAAAACCGTTGCAGGTCGTTGATCAGGTTGCCCAGCTCCCGCATGGGATTGGAAACGGCCCAGCTCAGCCCCGTAAAAATCGCCAGCTCGCCGGGGGTCAATTCGCCCCGGATGATAAAGAGCCCGCCCACGAACACCGTCACCAGCTGGATGGCGTTCACCAGCAATTCGACCATGGGGAAGAAGGTGAGCCACAGCTTATTGATGCGCAAATGGCTGTCCATGAAGGCGCGGTTCTTTTGTTCAAAGCGTTCCTTCTCGTATTCCTCCCGGGCAAAGGCCTTTACCACCCGGTTGCCCGCGATATTTTCCTGAGCAGCGGTGTTCATTTCGCTGAGTTTTTCCCGCATGAATACGAACCGGGGCCGCACGTGCTTGGAAAAGAATTTGGTGATCAGCAGCAGCACCGGCGTGATCACGATCAAAAGCAAGGTCAGCTTCCAGTTCACGATGGACAGATACACCGTCGCGAACAGAAAGGTGCACGCGGCGTCAATGATGCGGTAATCAATATAGCTCAAAAAATGCCGGCACCAATCCAGATCGGCGCTCATGCGGGTCATCAGATCGCCGGTGCGGTGGCTGTCGAAAAAGCACATATCACTGTACTGCATTTTTTCAAACAGGCGGCGGCGCAGGTTGAAT
This sequence comes from uncultured Eubacteriales bacterium, assembly GCA_902793245.1. Lineage (GTDB taxonomy): Bacteria > Bacillota > Clostridia > Christensenellales > Aristaeellaceae > RUG563. The sequence goes on from CADBCX010000050.1 coordinate 7,723, forward strand.
ATCACGTTCTGGGATGCTTTTTCCAGGAAAATCACCATCAGATACCGCATGCCTTCCCTGCCCAGCTTCACGGCCAGCATCAGCATCAGAATGTCCATCAGCGGATCCGGGTTTTGAGCCACGATCACTTCGTCGATCAGCCGCCGGGACAGAGCGGGGTTCACCAAAAGCAGCGCACAGGTGATTACGCACACGCACAGCGCGATGATATGCCGTTTTTGATAGGGCTTATCCATGTTTTCCCACAGCCACCTGATCTGCTTTCCCATCGTTTTATCTCCCTTGCGGGCCATGCCCGCTTCCCGTCCGCATGAGCCGGATCAGGATTCCGAATGGCTTGCCGGTTTCTGTATTTCTGTTTTCCGCCTCCAGGACATGTATCGTAGCAAACAGGCGGTCCCGGCCAGCACCCAGGTGACGCCCGCGGTGAGCCAGATGGTCAAGACGCCGGCAGAAGTCATCTTGAGGAGCAGCAGCGGAAGGCCCACGCGGCCGGCGATTTCCACAATTCCGTTGATGATGGAAAACACGGCGTCCCCCACCCCATTGAGCACGCCACGGGAAACATAAATGATCCCAAGAAAAAGATAGAATAAGCTGGTGATCTTCAGCGCCTTACCGCCCAGGGCGATCACGTCCTGCTCGTGAACGAAGAGGCCCACCAGGTTTTCACCAAACAGCTGCATGATCAGCGTCATGGCGCCCGCCAGCGCCAGCATGGCCAGCAGGCTGTCCCGGAAGCCTTCCCGAATACGCTCTGGCTTTCCCGCGCCTTTGTTCTGGCCGGTATAGGTGGACAAGGCCATGCTCATGGAGCCGAAGGGCTGCTGCACCAGCTGTTCAAGCCGATTGCCGGCCGTATACGCCGCCATGGCGGTGGAGCCAAAGGTATTGACCACCGACTGCAGCGCCGTGGTGGAGATTGCGATCAGGCTCCATTGAAGCGCGAGTGGCAGCCCCAGGCGGATCGCCTGCTTCGCAATCGACGGGTCATAGGACAAATGCTTCCTGCTTAGATGGAAATAGGGATTGCGGCGGAACGCATACAGCAGGGAGCCCACGCCGGCCAGAAGCTGGCTGACCATGGTGGCCAGCGCGGCGCCGAATACCCCCAGGCCAAACCTGCCCACAAACAACAAATCCAGCCCCACGTTCAGCAGGCAGGAAAACACCAGGAAATAGAGCGGCGTTCGGGAATCCCCCAAGGCGCGCTGCATGGAGGACGCATAGTTATAGACGGCAATCAGCGGCACCGAGGCCGAGGTCATGCGCATATAGATGATGGCGTCGGGCAGTACATCGGGCGGCGTACCCATCCAGGAGAGCACGGTGGGGACCATAAGAAAAGCGATCGTGCCGGTCAGCAGGGCGGACCCCAGCATGATATAGGCCGACGTGACAATGGACGCACGGACCATGGCGTCCTTCCGTGCGCCGAAAAGCTGTGAGGTAACGATACCGCAGCCGCCGCTGATCCCGTTGAAGATAGAAAAAAAGAGGAAAGAGATGGAGCCGGTGGCGCCCACCGCCGCCAGCGCGTTCGCCCCCAGCAGCCGGCCGACGATCATGGAATCCGCCAGGTTGTACGCTTGCTGAAAGAGGTTTCCGATGAGCAGCGGCAGCGCAAATACGGTCAGCAGCCTGAGGGGCTTGCCCTCCGTCATGTTCATGGTAACGCCGCAGGCGGCGTTTCTTTGGCCGCGCCGGATCAGAAGCAGTTTTCCTTTTGCCGGATGGGTCCATCCGCGAATGCTCATCCCTACACCTCCCTGCCTGCGGTATGTGCCAGCTCATTTTATGATAAAACAGCCGGAACAGCTTCCCGTTTTTTATCCGCCCACTGCCCATATTTTGAACAGAAGCACAAAAGACTTGACTTCGCGTTTCCTCTACGTTTTAATAGGACTGTGAGCAAGCATGATCGGAGAAAACCAGCATGAATTACAGCCAGTATGAAAACTATGGGTTCGAAAAATTCAGCGCCTTCAATCTCTCCACCGGCTATGCGAGCAGGAGCTATCAGGCGCACTGGCATTCCTATGGCGAGATCCTTTTGGTGGGGCCCGGAGAAACCAATGTTTTTCAGATCAACCGGGACACATATCAATTGACGGAAGGCGATTTTCTGCTGATCTGGCCCATGGAAATGCACGCCATCATCGATGCGGACCGGAAGGAATCGTTGGTGATCCAATTCAGCAACGCGTTTATCAATTCGCTGTTCGACCTGCGCCGGATCATGCATTTCTACCGGAATATGCACGTGCTGTGCATCAACGCCCATCGGGAACTGGTTTCCCAGCTTCGGGTCATTGCGGACAGCATGAAGGAAATCTACTTTTCCGCCGAGCCGGACAAGGAGCTGCGCTGCTGTATGCTGCTGATGGAATTCATGCTGACGCTGGACCGGCACCGGAATGAATTCGCCCCGGAAATGCAGGGCGCAGCCCCCAGCTACAACGATTCGGTGCTGCATCGGATGATCCTGGTGACGGATTATATCAAAAACAACCTGACGGCGGACAATCTGTCCCAGGGCGCGATGGCGGAAATGGCGGGCATCAGCAAGGAGTATTTCTCCAGGATCTTTCGCAGCGTCACCGGCATGAACTACAGCAAGTGGCTCAACCTGATCCGCCTGGAAAAGGCGACGGAGCTGTTGGCGGACAAGGAAAAAACCATAACGGAGGTGGCCATGCTGTCCGGGTTCCAGAGCATCTCCAGCTTCAACCGCGTGTTCCACGCGGAAAAGGGCATGCCCCCGGGAGAATACCGGGCGCTGCGGATGGAACAATAGCAATTTGCATATCAAGCGGATCATGAAACAAAGGAGGAATTCACCATGTCACAGCACGTACTGATCACCGGCACAGGCCGGCCTTACGCCCTGGGCTTCAATCTGGTCAAAAGATATTTGGAACACGGGGACAGCGTGTTCGCTTCCGTGCGCCGCCCGTCCGAAGCGCTGGAAGAACTGAAAAGGGATTATCCCGACCGACTGCATATCCTCACCATGGATATCGCTTCCACGGAGTCGGTGAACGCGGCGGCCCGGGAAGCGGAACGGCTGACGGATCGCCTGGACCTGATCGTCAACAACGCCACCACGGCCTCCGCCGACACCATGAAGGAGCTGCCGGATTTCGATCTGGACCTGATCGCGCCTGCGGTAAACGTGGGTGCGGTGGGCCCGGTCCGGGTGCTGAAAGCGTTCCTGCCGTTGTTGAAAAAAAGCGCTGTCGGCGCGCTGGTGGTCAACATTTCCTCCGAGGCCGGAAGCATCGGGAAATGCTACCGCACCTTCTATTTGGATTACGGCACCGAAAAGGCCGCGCTGAATATGCTGGAACAGCCACAACATCGAGCATGAGCTTTCCGCCCTGTACGACTGCGCCCACGGCGCGGGCCTGGCGGTGACCATGCCGGCGGTATTCACCTATGTGATGGAGCACGACGCGATGCGTTTTGCCCAGGTGGCCGTGCGGGTCTGGGGCTGCCAGATGGATTTTTCCCATCCCGAGGCCACGGCGAAGGAGGGCATCGAAAAGCTCAAGCAATTCCTCAAATCCCTGGGCATGCCCACCAATTTCAAAGAGCTGGGCGCGAAGGAGGAGGACATTCCCGCGCTGGTGCGGGCCCTGTGCCGGGGCGACGGGCGGCAGGGCAGCATTTCCGGCTTTGTGACGCTGGATGAAGCGGACTGCGCGAAGATTTACCGGATGATGGCCCGCGCATAAAGAAAGCTCGGGAAAAAGAGGAGGGAAACGCCATGAGTCCGGCCATGGATACGCTGCGCACGGTGCTGCCGGTGCTGCTGATGCTTTTTCTCGGCGCGTTCTGCCGCAGAAAGGCCATCATTTCCCGGGAGGGGATCCAGGCGCTCAAGACGGCGGCGGTGCAGATCGCGCTGCCCGCCGTGCTGCTGCACACCTTTGCCGTGACGCAATGCAAACTGGAATTTCATCGCAGCATATTCAGAGACAGATGAGGCTGTTAGTTGAGAAGGAAACCAGAAAGGTCGATCTGCGTCCATCCGGAGCCGCCGATGACACGGAGCCAGAGCATTCCTGTTTCAGGGATCATGACCATCTGGAATACTGTTAACTCGTTCATCGCGCCGCCGTCCTCCAGCGCCGTCCCGATGATCTCCAGCATCTTTCTGTCATCGATTTGCCCTTTGGACGCTTCGCACAGCGCGATCAAATTGCTACGCCGCGTCAGGCCTTCCCACGACGCTGCATCGGAGGGTGTTGCAAAAAGCCAATCCGGATTAACAAAGTAGTTTGTTGAGACCAACAGGCCTTCCGGCTGATCGGTTCCCCCATGCTTCACGCCGATCGGACACCATTCATAAGAAATGGCCTCTTCGCTGTCCGCAACATTGATAATATAGGAGGAACTGCAGTTGACCGTATTGAAAAACAGATCCCAGTCTTCCAATTCATCCACCTCAAACAGGGCGGAGAACAGCATGGTTGTGCCGGTTACCCGGTTGTCAGGCGATTTGATGTTGGCGGATGGCTTTCCGTTGTTCAGCTCCATAAATATGCCTTTTTCGTTAAAGCCGTTTACGGCGTAGATTTCCCCGACATATCCAATCGTCGCAACAGCGAGCGAGCCGTCGGCCGGGTGATACACAGTGATAGCCACATCATCCTTCAGAAGCGCAAAAGCGTCGGAATAATCATAATTCCTTCCGATCACCAGCGGCCCCGCCGCATACTCGCCCCAGCAGAATGCCGCGCCGCACTTTGGAAGGCCGCCGATACGTTCAACTGCATTCACGGCCTGCAGCTGCCGTACAGTCAGCCCGGAGGTTTCGGAAGCGCCTCTGAGAAATTCGCTGACGCGATAAGGCGTTTGCGCCGTCTGAACGGAAATGATGCTCTCTGCCTTTTCTGCATTTCCGTAACTATACTCGATGATGCTCTCCACGAACAGATGGACTTCGTTCAGTTCATCTCTCATCAGCGCACCATACTGACGCCCCATCTCATACCAGCTGCCGTGCAGGTTGACGACAGAAAGCCCATTCATGCTTGTCTTGTTGCCCTGCTCAAAAACCTGATCCGGATTCCCCGCAGCCAGAACCTGTTCGGGAAGTATCACGCCCTCTTCCGCGGACGATATGCTCCCCAACGATATCACGGCGCAGATCATCAAAAAGATGACGGTGACTCTGCAATGTCTCATCGTACACATCTCCTCAAATCCTGGTTTGCCAATTCTTTTGCAACTGGAAGTTTTCTCTCTTTTTTTTACCGTTTTGACTGTTGAAACCGGTGTACTCTTCCTGCGGCTCGTCCTTCATCCGCTGGACGGTGTTGACATGAACAGACAGGTCATCACAGAGCAGCTCCGCTGTTTTTCCCTGATCGTACAGCCAGAGCACCGCGTCATATTCATTTCGGTGTGTACACCGGCCGATCCAGTTCATACACGGTAAGCGCCTGATTGTCTAACCGAAGGGAGAAGGTGTCATACCCACAGGCGTAGATCACGACTTGCCGACAGCCAAGCCGCCGGACAGCGTTGTCGATGGCCCGCTCACAGAAGGCGCTTCTGGCCAGAACAGAAGGTGCAAGCTGATGATTGACGATGAATTGAAGGACTTCTTCCTGTCATAGCGGCATCATGCCGCCCGCACCGTCGGGTTCTTCACCCACTTCTCGTTTTCAGCCAAAGCTCCCGGGCGTTTGATACACGCCGGTGCACCGTCCAGAACGGCCATCTCATACCCCATTCACATTCCGGATGTACTCTTCCGCGGAAATCATGGGCGTTTCCAGGGTCGCCACTGTTTCGGAGGAGAGACGCAGGTTCGCGGCATATTCCGCCCCGGCTTCCTCAAATCGCACCAGCAGCGGGTCAGCCACGATGGCCGCGGCCGGTACGTTCAGCAGGGGCGTTTCGGGCACGCAGATCATCTCCGGATTGCCGAAGCAGGTTTTGCACATCTGCTTCAAACTATCGAAGTTCCCTTCCCAGTGGGGGAAGCCGCAGCCGCAGATCACCACCGTGTGGATGCGGGAAAAATCCACCAGCGCTTCGTGCCGTACGGTGCCATCAGGCTGCTGCACCATCTTCATTTTGACCAGGGGGATCGTCCGATCCAGCACCGCTTTCAGATGGGAGGGCATGCCGTAGCAGTACAGCGGAAAGCTCCAGATGATCACGTCGGCCTCCCGGTACACATCCAGAATAGCGTTCTGGTCATCCGGGATCACGCAGTGCCCGTCTTCCAGCTGCCAGCAGCTAAAGCAGCCGCGACATGGCGCGATCTTTTTGTCGATCACGTTGACGATGTATACCTCATGCTCGCCGACGCGGTTCAAGCCTTTCAAAAAGGCATCCGTCAGCCGGAAGGTGTCGCTCTTTTTCTTGGGACTGCCGTTCAATACAAGAATTCTCATGTTCTGTTCCTCCGTTTCTTATAAGGCTGTTTTATAACTCCAGCCGCATCAGGACGAGCTCCTGCCATCCGCTGACCCGGGTCAGCATAAAGCGCTTCTTTTTATGATTTCCAATCCTTTTTCCAGCGCCATATCCCGACCCGATGCGATGTCTTCCGCCGTTGGGATGATCCTGATGTCAGGCGTGAACCCTTTGTTGTAGATGTCCTCGCCGTTCTGGGCCACGCATCTGCGCGTACAGATACGGAAAAAGCCGCCGCTTTCAAGCGCCTCGCACAAAGGCTGGCCGCTGGTGCCGCCCGTGTTGTTCCCGATGAAAACCGCTTCTGTATACATTTTCATTACGTCAACGAAATCCTCCGCGGCGGAAAACGTGTACTGATTCATCAGGACGGCGACCGGCCCGTCCAGTTTTCCGGGAGCGGTGTTGGCGACAGCTTTTCCTTCATCCTTGACGTAGAATGCATTCTTTCGCATTCTGTAAGCCTTCAGGCTGTACGCGTCATCCGCATATTTCAGCATTGCATCAGCAAGCGAAAGGCCTTTGAAGTCCTCCCGGTACATCGACCATGCCTTATATGTGGGCTCATAGCGCTGCGTTTCAGCATAGCAGCTATGAAAATCTCCGCTGATAAACATGGCGGCGATTGCGTCGGCGTTCCCGCTGTTCCCGCCGCTGTTGCCTCTGACGTCGAGTATATAGCCCTTCGCCTTTTTCAGTTCGTCAAAACAGGAATAGATCTTCCGGGGCATGGCGTCATCATCGAATGAAGTGATCCGGATGATCGCGATCCCGTCGTCGGTGATTTGCACGGTATGAGCATCCGAGCTGCTGATCAGCCTTTTTGCAGCGCCGCATTGGGAAACCGGCTCCGCCTGATGCCATACGATTTTTGAGGGATCTGTTCTTTCCAGCCGGACGTCGAATTGCCTCCCGTCCTTTGCAAACGTGATAACCGCGCTGCTTCCGCGCCTGCCAAATATCAGTTTGTTCAGCACAGACAGGCCGCAGGCAGCCTCGTTGGCATGCCATAAGTACGGATAACAGTTTTCTTGGATGTAATCATGGATGTCTGTCCCGTCGATTTTTACCAGGATGCTGAACAAAGGAATAGCATCCTTCATAGCCTCGGAGACGCCGACCACGATGATCTCGTCCCCGGGCTTTGCAAAGTATACGGGAAGCATAGAGAAGCATTCGGCGTCCTGATAGATTTCGTTTGGAAAACTGACGTCGGTATGCCCATCATTCAGCAGGGCGACGAATCGCTTCAGCTCAAGGTAATAATCATAGCGCTCTTTTGTATTCAGCACCCGCGCAAGCGCTTTTTTGTATTCCTCATCCCAGTCGATATCCACCTGATCCCAGAAGGCGAAATTATACGCGGCTTCTTTCCATATTTTTGAAAGCTCATATATTTTCTGGGCATCTGTAATGGTCTTCATGTTGCACCTCCGGCAAGGAATGCCTGTCTTTTCAACAAATACTGACAACAAACATGAACTGTTGCTCTTTTATAATCTGTATTCCATTTGGACATCAAAGGGCTCCGCTGCCGCCAGTCCCTCATGGACCTCCTCCGCAGGCGTACAGCCAAGTGCCCGGTATGCCGCCTGTGATTCTTTTGACGAATGAGCTGAAATGTACAGTTTCTCCGCGCCCAGCCGCCGGGCCTCTTCGCAGGCCAGGGAAAAGAGCTTCCTGCCGATGCCCTGACGCCTGTATTCCTCTGAGATCTGAAAACAAACCAGCTGCACATATCTTGCCGCAGTTCCGAATAATTGGTGGGAGAGGGTCGCAAACCCAATGATCCGCTCTCCGTCGAATGCGCCAAAGCCAGTCTGGTCAAGGTTTATATGATGCACCACGTCTTCTGCTATTTCCCGGCACTGTTCCGGCGACCAGTTTTCTTCAAAGACATTCGGCACAAGCCTCCAATCGTCGTTTATCTTTCGCCAGCATTCTGTAACAGTCTGGTGGCGGACAAAATCATCCAATGAATTACGTGTGAAATTGTTGCTGTCCAATCTCTTGTATTGATAATTCATTCCCATATAGATGGCAAGGTTCTTGACTTCACAGCCCTTGTCCGTGTAGTAGGCAAGCATTTCCGGAATCTTCTTTAAGTCATAGCTGGTCACACAATCCGAAATGATATGAACGACATATCCAGCCTTTGTCATGTTGAAACAGGTGGATTTCACGCAGGCAGTGGCATCGGCTCCGGTTATGTAAAACTCCCTGATATTCTTTGACCGGATGAATTCCGAAAACGCTTCGCTGGTCAAAGCGCTGGCCTTTGTCTTAACGAAAATATGATCCGAGACGATCCTGAGCTCCGGCACAAGTTCTGCCCCTTTTGTGCCTGGCTTAAAATTGCGCGAACCGGCGGACAGGTTGTTGTGCTGTATATACACGATTTCCATGCCGCTTTCCGCCGCCCATTCGATGGCGGCATTCAGT